>DATBKV010000191.1:0-3133 GCA_036555745.1 Xanthobacteraceae bacterium
GGGGGGGGCGGGCGCGTGCCCCGCCCGAGCTTATTTCGACCGCACGCCGAAGCCGGCAGGCACTTTTCGGGATCATGCGCCAGGGCCGGGCGCGGTGCTGGACGTCCGCGCGACGTTACAATATAACGTCGCGAGACTCACCCGTTGCGCGCGCCATGCCCACTCACGTCCATCCACCGCACCACCACCACCACCACCATCGCTCCGGCGAGGGGCATCCGCCGGCGTCGGTGGCGCCCTCGATCCTTCGCCTGTCGGTACTGCAGCGGCTGGCGATCGCGGCGAGCCTGATCGCGCTGCTGTGGGGTGCCGTGCTGTGGGCGATGAAGGCGTGAGCCGATGACGGCGGCGCTGCGGTTTCGCGACCTCACCCTCGGCTACGATCGCCATCCGGCGGTGCACCACCTCGACGGCGCGGTCGAGGCCGGCGCGTTGATGGCGGTGGTGGGCCCGAACGGGGCGGGCAAGTCGACCCTGTTCAAGGGCATCGTCGGCCTCATCAAGCCGCTGGCGGGACGCATCGAGCGCGCCGGCGCCGCCCCGCAGAACATCGCCTACCTGCCGCAGGCGGCCGAGATCGACCGCACGTTCCCCATCAACGTCTACGACATGGTGGCGATGGGGCTGTGGCGGCGCACCGGGCTGTTCGGCGGCATCGACCGCAAGGCGCGTGCTGCGATCGAGGCGGCGATCGCCGCCGTCGGTCTTACCGGCTTCGAGGACCGCGCCATCGCGACGCTCTCGGGCGGCCAGATGCAGCGCATGCTGTTCGCACGCCTGCTGTTGCAGGACGGCCGCGTGATCGTGCTCGATGAGCCGTTCAACGCCATCGACGCCAAGACGTCGGCCGATCTGCTGGCGCTGGTGCAGCGCTGGCACACGGAGAAACGCACTGTGCTGGCCGCGTTGCACGATCTCGACATGGTGCAGGCGAATTTCCCCGAGGCGCTCCTGCTGGCGCGCGAGCCGGTGGCCTGGGGCGCGACCGCCGAGGTGCTGACGTCCGACAACTGGGCCAAGGCGCGCCGCATGTGCGAGGCCTTCGACGAGCAGGCGCAGGCCTGCGCGGTCGAGGCGGCGTGACGTTCGATCGCGCCGCCCGGAGTCCCTGACCCATGCTCTACGATACGCTGATCGCGCCGTTCGTCGAGTTTGAATTCATGCGCCGCGCGCTGGTCGGGACCTTCGCGCTTGCGTTCGGTGCGGCTCCCATCGGGGTGTTCCTGATGCTGCGCCGCATGAGCCTGATCGGCGATGCCATGGCGCACGCCATCCTGCCCGGCGCCGCCATCGGCTTTCTGATCGCGGGGCTGAGCCTGTTCGCGATGGCCGGCGGCGGCCTGATCGCGGGCTTCGTCATCGCGGTCGGCGCCGGCCTGATCGCGCGCTCGACCGAACTCAAGGAGGACGCTTCGCTCGCCGCCTTCTTCCTCATTTCGCTCGCACTCGGCGTCACCATCGTGTCGGTCAAGGGCACCAACGTCGATCTCCTGCACTTTCTGTTCGGCTCGGTGCTGGCGGTGGACGATCCGACGCTGCTGCTGGTCGTCGGCATCACGACCGCGTCGCTGCTCATTCTGGCGTTGATCTGGCGGCCGCTGGTGATGGAGTGCGTCGATCCCGGCTTCCTGCGCTCGGTCAGTCGCGCCGGAGGCCCCGTGCATATCGCGTTCCTCGGGCTGGTGGTGATGAACCTGGTCGGCGGCTTCCAGGCGCTCGGCACGCTGCTCGCGGTCGGCATCATGATGCTGCCGGCGGTGACCTCGCGGTTCTGGGCGCGCGACATCACGGGCATGATCTGTGTCGCCGTCGGCTGTGCCGCGGTGTCCGGCTATGCCGGTCTGCTGGTCTCCTATCACGAGAACCTGCCGTCCGGCCCCGCCATCATTCTGGTCGCGGGCGCGCTCTACGCGGTGTCCGTGCTGTTCGGCCGGTTCGGCGGCCTGCTCTGGCTGGCGCTGCCGCAACGCCATCTCGAAGCGTGACAGGGGGCGATTACTCGAGGGAGAAGTCCATGCCGACGCGACGAAACATTCTTTTGCTCGCCGGGGTCGCCGCAATGCTCGCGGCCGCGCCGGCGCCGGCTCAGGACCGGATCAAGGTGGTCGCCAGCTTCTCGATCCTCGGCGACCTCGTGCGCAACGTCGGCGGCGACCGGGTCGAGGTCGCCGTGCTGGTAGGACCGAACAGCGATGTCCACGTCTACTCGCCGACTCCGGGCGACGCCAAGAAACTCGCCGCCGCCAAGGTCGTGTTCGTCAACGGCCTCGGCCTCGAGGGCTGGATGGCGCGGCTGGTCCAGGCCTCGGGCAGCCAAGCCCAGACCGTGGTCGCAAGCCGCGGCATCAAGCCGCGCAAGATGGAGGACGAGGATCATCCCGGCCACATGGTCACCGATCCGCACGCCTGGCAGGCGATCGGCAACGCCAAGGTCTACGTCGCCAACATCCGCGACGGCCTGAGTCAGGCCGATCCGGCCGGCAAGGCCATCTATGCGGCCAACGCCACCGCATACCTCGCCAAGCTCGACGCGCTGGAGGGAGAGGCGAAAGCGGCGATCGCCAGGATTCCCGCCGATCATCGCAAGATCATCACCACCCACGATGCATTCGGCTATTTCGGCGACGCCTACGGCATGGAGTTCATCTCACCCGAGGGTGTCTCGACCGACGCCGAGCCCTCCGCCAAGGACGTGGCCAAGATCATCGATCAGGTGAAGCGGCAGAAAATCCCGGCGGTGTTCATGGAGAACGTCACCGACCCGCGGATGATGCAGCAGATCGCCAGGGAGACCGGCGCCAAGATCGGCGGCACGCTCTATTCCGACGCGCTCACCGATGCCAAAGGCGAGGCACCGACCTACATCGACATGTTTCGGCATAACATCCGACAGCTCACGGCCGCGCTGGCGGGCAATTAGCAGCACTGCTGTCGTCCCCGCACAAGCGGGAGCCAGGCGTCCGGAAATCCTTGGCGCGACGATGCCGTAAGCATCAGCGTGCAAGTTTGGATGCCCTGCTTTTCCGGGACACGCGACAGGGCTTGGCGTGGCGCGATCCCTGAACGTGCTCGATAAGGTGGCTCGACCCAAACGATCGCGCGCCGTGGCTCTTGCCGACCAAGAGAAGAAGCC
>DATBKV010000192.1:0-11162 GCA_036555745.1 Xanthobacteraceae bacterium
GGCACGCGGCCCGCGGTCGCCGCCCAACTCATCCGCGAATACATCTATTTGTACGGTGCCGTCTCGCCCAAGGATGGAACTTGCGTCTATTTGATCATGCCAACATCAAACACAGCAAGCTGCACGAGAAGCTTCGGATCGTGGTGGAGTCGTCGTGGGCCGGGAGGACGACATCGTAAGTCGCGCGCGAACATGGCATCGCGCCAGGTCAGGCTGTTTATCTGGCGGCGTCAGTTGCTTGCGGAAGCGATTGCGCATGGTGTCGGGAGCCATGGCTTCGTGCCGGTCGAGATCGCGCACGAGCATTCGGCAGCAGCGTTGATGCACGTGGCGTCCGCAGAGCGCCGGATAGGCGCGACGCTTTGACTCAACCGCCGAAGCGATTGCCGCTGATGAGTCTAACATTGAAAAATTCGGCTACACGAGCCGCTTGGCTTGAACGGCAACACTTTTCCTCCTGCGTTCAGCCTGCCTTCCGTAACGACGAAAAGATGCGCAGCCCATGCGTCGAAAGCAGCGCGCTTCTCGGCGGCCCAATCATGCCTCTGATAGATTCCGACTATCCCAGCGCGGCTTCCGCTCACGTGATTGAGCACCGCTTCCGTCACCTTCGAGGCGCACGCCAAGACGTTGGAGGCCCGTCGCGAGCGTCCGACGCAAGCCATGCAATCACCAATCAAAAACGCTCGATGCCGTGTCGAGCGCCGACTTCGCTTTCGACCATCCGCTAAAGGCCGTTCCGCGCTCGCCGGGGAAGACAAGCGCCAGCTTCGCGCGTCGCGGCGCGCCATCCGCTGGCCTGTTCGGACGCGAGGGCATGGAGAAGTTCGCGCGCTGGCTGGCTCAGCTACTCAAGACGTGGAACGCCTTCAAACGAAGGCTGAACACCTGCTACCATTTTGCTACCCAACTGGGTAGCAGAGCGTGGGACGAGGCGAGACGCGATGGCCCGTGCGCGACAAAATTCGCCGACAAAACAACACGACATGTAACGGACTATGACTAGCTGAAACGGCCTTAACCGAATTAGGAAACCGCTGCTCTATCCGGCTGAGCTACGGGACCATGAGGAAGCCGGGGTACTTTCGTTGCCGCTCTCCTCAGCTGGTTCATATAGCATGGCAGGCGGCCTGCGCTCCAAGGGCCGGCTGATCGCGTCGGTAAAACCCCCGCGACGTTCGGCCGGCGACGCCCCTCGGAGACACCGCAAGCGCCGCTGTGACTATCAGCCCGTCTGGGGCATGCTGGAGCGGCGGCCCGGGGCGTAGCATCCGGTCCGACCTAAGCATCGGCCGCGCGAGGGAGGCGAGCCATGGACTATCGCGAGCCGCTGATGGTCAAGCCGGGCAGCAAGGTGCGGCTCAAGGACATCGACCCCGGCTATCACGGCAAGGACGAGAGCCACGACAAGGCGCGGCCCGAGATCGAACGCTACCTCGCGCGCATGGCGGAGCTGCAGGTGTCGCTCTATGCCGAGCGCAAGCACGCGCTGCTGATCGTGCTGCAAGGGATCGACGCCGCCGGCAAGGACGGGGTGTGCTGGCACGTGGTCCGCGGCATGAACCCGCAGGGCTGCAGCGTCACCGGCTTCAAGCAGCCGACGCCGGAGGAGCGCGACCACGATTTCCTCTGGCGGGTGCACCGGCACACGCCGGCGCTCGGCCACGCCAGCGTGTTCAACCGCTCGCACTACGAGGACGTGCTGATCGTGCGCGTGCACAAGCTCGTGCCCAAGGAGGTGTGGCAGCAGCGCTACGACCTGATCAACGAGTTCGAGCGGCTGCTCGCGTCCAACCACACGGCGATCGTCAAGTTCTTTCTCTACATCTCCAAGGACGAGCAGCTCGAGCGCTTCAAGCAGCGGCTCGACGATCCCGGCCGGCGCTGGAAGATCAGCGACGCCGACTACAAGGAGCGCGAGCTGTGGGACGAGTACATCTCCGCCTACGAGGACGCGCTGTCGAAATGCTCGGCCAAAGAGGCGCCCTGGTACGTCATCCCGTCCAACCACAAGTGGTTCCGCAACCTCGCGGTCTCGCAGATCATCTGCGCCACGCTCGAGGACATGGGCATGAAGATGCCGGAGCCCTCGGTCGACCTCGCCGCGATCCGCAAGCTCTACCACCAGGCCGCGGCCGAGCAGGCCAAGGGCCGGTAGTTTACCGACTCTGAGGCGTGCCGCCCGTGTCCCGGGCGCAGCGCAGCATGAGCAAAGCGAATGGTGCGCTGCCGACCCGGGATCGTTACGAACACCATCTCTGGAACGGTCCCGGGTCTGCAACGCACCGCCCCGCGCTGCGTTGCGCCCGGGACACGAATGGTGCCACTTTTCAGAAGCACCACACTAACGATCTAGAGGCTGTTACTCCGATCGCCGCGCCCGGGACCACGCCCGCATGGACGTCACCCTCGTCATCTTCCTGCTGACCTACGCGGCGCTCGCCATCGGCCGCATCCCCGGCTTCCGGGTCGACCGCACCGGAGCCGTGCTGCTCGGCGCCATCGCGCTGATCGTCGGCGGCCGCATCGGGCTCGCCGAAGCCTGGCGCGCGGTCGACGTCGGGGCCATCGCGCTGCTGTTCGGGCTGATGGTGGTCTCGGCCACCTTCGTGCTCTCCGGCTTCTACGACTGGGCGGCCGCCCGCATCGCCAGCCTGAAGGTCGCCCCCAAGACGCTGCTGGCGGTGTTCATCGCGGTGTCGGCGGCGTTCTCCTCGGTGCTCACCAACGACGTGGTGGTGGTGGCGATGACGCCGCTGCTGCTGCAGGTCACGCTGGCGCGCGGGCTCAATCCCCTGCCCTACCTCCTGGGCTTCTGCTTCGCCGCCAATGCCGGCTCCGCCGGAACGCTGATCGGCAGCCCGCAGAACATGATGGTGGGCGCCGGGCTCGACCTTTCGTTCCTGACCTTCCTGCGGGTCGCCGCGGTGCCCGCGCTCTTCTCGCTGCCGATCATCTGGGGGATTCTCGTGCTGCTCTATCGCGGCCGCTGGACCCGGCCGGACGAGCACGCTGCGGGGCCGCCCGCGCCCGCCGTCAAGCTCGACCGCGGCGAGACCCTCAAGGCCGCTGCCGTGACGCTTACCGTGGTCGCGATCTTCGCCTTTACCTCATGGTCGCACGCCGTGGTCGCGCTCGCCGCCGCCGGCGTGCTGCTGCTCAATCGCAAGATCGCCTCCGCCGACATGCTCGAGCACGTGGACGGCGACCTGCTGCTGCTGCTGTTCGGACTGTTCGTGATCAACGCCGCGCTGGCGCAGACCGGAATTCCCGCGGCCGCGATCCGCGAGCTGGCGGCGGCCGGGCTCGACCTGCACGAGCCGCGGCCGCTGCTGCTCGTCTCGGCGCTCCTAAGCAACCTCGTCGGCAACAATCCGGCCGTGATCCTGATGCTGCCCTATGTCGGGCGCGCGCATCCCGAGCTCGCCGGCGCGGCGATGGCGCTCGGCACCGGCTTTGCCAGCAACCTCATCATCTTCAGCAGCCTCGCCGGCATCATCGTGGTCGAGGTCGCCCGCCGCAGCGGGATCGAAATCTCGTTCCGCGAATTCTCCCGCGCCGGCGCGCTGGTGTGCTTGACCTGCCTCGCGATGGCGATGGGCTGGCTCTATCTGCTTGCGTAGAGCGCGCCGCCGGACCATTGAGGCCGGCTCGGAGGCGCCGCTTTGGAACGGGTCCCGGGTCTGCAACGCATCGCTCCGCGCCGCGTTGCGCCTGGGACACGTGGCGGCGGTTTTGCACATGTGCTATCGGAAAACCGGTTCCCACCTTTCCGGGACATGCAGTGATGAAAATTCTGCTTGACTACGTTACGAGGCTATGGTAGTAAAGGCGCAGTAGTCGAAAGTGCGCATGACGCCCGGGCGGGACACCGCGCCGGGTTTTTTGTTGCGCAGCGGAATTACACCATGCGGCAGGAGCGACAAAGGCGGGCGGCGGTCGACGCCGGCGCGCGTCCCGGTGGGCACCCCCCGCCATTTGCGGCCGGTCCATTGTTTTTCCCTGTTCGCGGCGAGCGTCGGAGCGATTTTTGCCCGTTCCGCCCGCGTTTTGCGCGCGCCTCCATTGGTTTTTCATTGTTGTTTACAATGGCGGGGCGCCCCGCGACGCCAGCGTCGCGGGGTGGCCCGCGCGGGGATCACAACCCGTGCGTGCCTCCTAGCGCTCAGCTCTCCGCGGGCTGCGCCGTCCCGGTGTCCTGCTCCGCCGCCGGCGCGGCGCCCGTGCGCTCCGGCAGCACGATGCGCGCCAAGGTCGGGATCGCGAGCAGGCTGCAGATCGGCGAGAGCAGCATGCCGCCCACCACCACGCAGGCGAGCGGCTGCTGCACCTGCGCGCCGATGCCGGTCGAAATCGCCGCGGGCAACAGGCCGATGCACGCCGACAGGCCGGTCATGAAGATCTGCCGCATGCGGGTTTCGCCGGCGCGGATGATCGCCTGGTCGCGGTAGAGGCCCTCGGCCATGTTCTTGCGGATGTAGGACACCAGCAGGATGCCGTCCATCGAGGATACGCCGAACAGCGAGATGAAGCCGATGGCGGCCGAGATGCTGAAATTGAGCCCGGCGACGTAGAGCCCGAGCACGCCGCCGGCGACCGCGAACGGAATGCCGCCGAGCGCGAGCAGGCTGTCCCTGACCGAGGCGAACAGGCTGTAGAGCAGCATCATGATCAGCAGCAGGCTGAGCGGCACGATCACGGCGAGCCGCTTCTGCGCCTCCACCAGCGCGCCGAACTCGCCGGTCCACTCCATGCGGTAGCCCGGCGGCAGCGCCAGCTTGTGCGCGACCAGCTTCTGCGCTTCCGCCACAGTCGAGCCGAGATCGCGGCCGCGCACGCTGTACTTGAGCGGAACGAAACGCTGATTGTTCTCGCGGTAGATGTAGGCGGCGCCGGTCTCCAGGCGGACCTCGCCGAGCTCGCCGAGCGCGATATAGGCGGTCGGCGCCTTGGGATCGCTGTTGGGCAGCGCAACCGGAATCGAGCGGATGGCGTCGATGTTGAGGCGGTACTGCGGGGCGAACCGCACGGTGAGCGCGAAGTTGGTCTCGCCTTCATAGACCCGGGTGACCTCCTGGCCGCCGATCGCCGCCTGCACCACCGCGTTGATGTCCGCGACCGAGAAGCCGTAGCGCGCGGCTTTCTCGCGATCGATCTTGACGATGAGGTTGGGTTGACCGAGGAGATTGAAGCCGCCGGGGTTGGTCACGCCGGGCACGGCCGCGATCACGGCTTTCAACGATTTCGACAGGCGTTCCAGCTCGTCGAGATCGCGGCCGAAGATCTTGACCGAGTTCTCGCCCTTCACGCCGGAGATCGCCTCCTCGATGTTGTCCTGGATGTATTGCGAGAAGTTGAAGTCGACCCCGACGAACTCGCGCCGCAGCCGCTCGCTCATCTGCTTGACCAGCTCCGGCTTGCTCATGCCGTCCGGCCACTGCTCGGCCGGCTTCAACGGCACGAAGAATTCCGCCACGAACGAGCCGTCGGGATCGGTGCCGTCTTCGCCGCGGCCCTGCTCCGAGACCACGGTGCGCACCGGCGGATAGCTTTTGATCACGTGGCGCATGCGCGCGACGGTGTCCATGCCGGCCTCGAGCGTGATGGTGGGCGGCAGCAGCGCGCGGATCCACAGATTGCCCTCCTCGAGCTTCGGGAGGAACTCGGTGCCCAGCCGCAGGCCGAGCACGCCGCACACCGCCAGGAACGCGATGCCAATGGCCGCGGCGATGCGATAGCGGCGCACGGCCAGCGCGAGCAGGACGCTGTAGATCCGCCGCAGCACGCGCACCAGGATGGTCTCGACCTCGCGCACCCGCTCCGGCAGCAGGAGCGAGGCCATCACCGGCGTCACCGTGAAGGTGGCGATGACCGCGCCGATCAGGGCATAGGCGTAGGTGCGCGACATCGGCCCGAAGATCTGGCCCTCCACGCCCTGCATGGTGAACAGCGGCAGAAAGGCGGCGATGGTGATGACCACGGAGAAGAAGATCGGCTTGTCGACCTCCACCGCCGCGGCGAGGATCCGGCGCAGCTTGTCGTCGAGCCTCTCGTCGGGGATCGCGGTCTCCGCCGGATGGTCGTGCGCGAGATGGCGGAAGATGTTCTCCACCATGATCACGGTGGCATCGACGATGATCCCGAGATCGATGGCGCCCACCGACAGGAGATTGGCGGACTCCCCGCGCAGCACCGTGATGATCACGGCCAGGAACAGCGCCACCGGGATGGTGGCCGAGACGATCAGGGCGCAGCGAAGATTGCCGAGGAAGACCCATTGGATCAGAAAGATCAGCGCGATGCCGAACGCCATGTTGTGCAGCACCGTGTTGACGGTGATCGCGACCAGGTCACCGCGGTCGTAGTACGGCTCGACCTTGACCCCGGGCGGCAGCGAGCCGTCGCTGTTGAGACGATCGATCGCCGCGCGCACGCGCGCCACCACCTCCGAGGTGCGCTCGAACTTCTGCATCAGCACGATGCCGGTGACGATGTCGGTGACGTCGTCGCGTCCGGCGATGCCCAGCCGCGGCGTGAAGCCGATCTGCACCTTCGCCACGTCCGAGAGCAGCACCGGGACGCCGCCCTGCTGGGTGAGCACGATATTGCCGACGTCGCGCAGCGTGCCCACCACGCCGATGCCGCGCACGGTCACCTGCTGCTCGCCCACCGCGATGGTGCGGCCGCCGACATTGGAATTGCCGGCCGAGATCGCGCTGATGACCTGCGGCAGCGTCAAGCCGTGCGCGATCATGCGGTTGAGGTCGATCTCGGCCTGGAACTCCTTGGTCTTGCCGCCGAGCACGAGCACGTCGGACACTCCGGGCACGATACGCAGCCGGCGCTCCACCACCCAGTCCTGCAGCGTCTTGAGCCGCATCACGTCCACGTCGGGCGGGCCCTTGAGCTGATAACGGAAGATCTCGCTGATGCCGCCAGCGGGCGAGATCACCGGCTGCACGCTCGCCGGCAACACCGCCTCCTTGAGGCGGTTGATCGTCTGCTGGCGCACGAAATAGTAGTCGCGCCCGTATTCGAACTGCAGCCGGATGAAGCTCAGCGCATAGACCGTGTTGGAACGGAGATATTTGAGCCCCGGCGTGCTGGCGATCGCGATCTCGATCGGGATCGTGACGTAGCGCTCCATCTCTTCCGGCGACTGGCCGGGATACTGGGCGATGATTTCGATGATCGGCGGGGCGGGATCCGGGTAAGCCTCGATGTTCAAGACCGTGAACGCGGCGTAGCCGAGCCCGAGGAACGCCGCGAAGCTGATCAGCACCAGCGGCCGGCGCGAGAGGCAGAACGCGATCAGCTTAGGCAGCATGAGCCCCCCGGCTGCCGGCCCGCGCCGCTCCGTGCGGGCAAGCCGCAGTCGTTCGCCGCGAGCACCCGGCGCGTCGTCCTGGCCGCGTCACGACGGCAGCGCGCATCATTGCCGCCACTCGTTGTCGACGAAGATCGCGCCGCGCCCGACCACGCGATCTCCGGCTTCGAGGCCATGACGAATCTGGATGCGGCCGTCCTGCTCGATCCCGAGCTTCACGCGGCGGCGCTGGAACTGCATGGGCGCGATCTCGACCCACACCACCGCAACGTCGCCCTCGCGAATGACGGCGTCCGCCGGCACCGCCGGCGAGGCCTGATCGGGACCGGTGAGGATCTTGAAGCTCGCGAACATTTCCGATTTGAGCGCGCCGTCGGGATTGGGAACCTCCGAGCGCACGACGATACGGCGCGTGGCGAGATCGGTGGCCGCGCCGATGACCGTGACGCGCGCCTTGAAGACGCGCTGCGGCAGCGCGCTGACCTTGACCTCCACCTCCTGGCCGACCTGTATGAACGGGATCTCGTTTTCCGGCACCTGCGCCTTGACCCACATGGTGGAGAGGTCGGCAACGGTATAGAGGGCGTCGCCGGAGTCGTTGCGCACGTACTGGCCGGGCCCGACATTGCGGGCAATGACGGTGCCGTCGATCGGCGCCGGGATCGGAGTGGAACGCCGGACCGTGCCCTTCTCCTTGAGCGCGGTGATTTCCGCGTCGGTGAAGCCGACGATGCGCAGGCGCGCGCGC
Organism: Xanthobacteraceae bacterium; assembly: GCA_036555745.1. Classification (GTDB taxonomy): domain Bacteria; phylum Pseudomonadota; class Alphaproteobacteria; order Rhizobiales; family Xanthobacteraceae; genus VAZQ01. The sequence continues at coordinate 8,076 of DATBKV010000192.1, forward strand.
GTGGCTTCGAGCGCGATCTCGGCCGAGCGCAGGTCGTTTTGCGCGGCGACCAGCTGGGCCTGCGCCTGCTGCCATTCCTTGAGCGGCGCGGCTTTGCCTTCATAGAGATCCCGCAGCCGTTTCTCGGAGATCTGCGCGAGATCGAGCTGCGAGCGCGCCTTGTTCCCGGCGGTGATGGCGGCGATGAAATCGTTCTGCGGCTGCACCACTTCCGGACTGTCGATCTCGAACAGCGGGTCGCCGCGCCTGACGGTATCGCCGATCTTGGCGATCAGCCGGGTAACGCGGCCGGAGAACGGCGCCAGCACCGCGGTGCTGGTGTCCTCGTTGTAGGCAATCCGGCCGATGGCGAATTTCTGAACCCGGAACGGAAAGAGCTCGACGGAGACGACATCGAGTTGATGGGTCTGATCGGCGGTCACGTGAACGGTGGCGCCGTCCTTGCCGCCTTGGCCGGCGAAGGCGCGCGCTGCGGGGAAAGCGGCTGCGAGCGCTGCCAACACCAAGGCTGCGGCCAGTCGGGTGAGCCCCTGATGGCCGGTGCATGGCGCCGCGCGCGCGCGGGTGAAACGACAAGATCTCATCCGCGTTTCACTCGAATCGAGACAAATCAGCGGGATAGCCCTCGACCGCATTCCATACCAGAGCAAGCCGCGGCGAGAAAGCGCGCCCGCACGCTCGATCGCCGCAGTGCCGCCCCATTCCGACCGTTTCGTTGGCGCATGAGCGGCTGCGGGGACGACGCTCTTGCACGCTGGTGCCGGATCTGCTGCCTGGTCGGCGCGACCGTCCTGCCGGCGGCGGAGCTGCGCGGGGAGGATCGCCCGCCGACGGCCTGCCGTTTCGAGGCCGCGGGCGCGGGCAAGGTGCGCACCGTCGCGGACGGCCGCAGCTTCACGCTCGAGGACGGGCGCGAGGTCCGCCTTGCCGGAATCGAAGTTCCGCTGCCGCCGCGGCCGGGCGGGAGCGACGCGCGCGCGGCCGGCGCGGCCTCGGCACGCGCCGCGCTTGCGGCGATGCTCGGGGGCGGAGAGGTCGAGATCGCTCAGGACGGCGCCGCCGCCGACCGCTACGGCCGCCTCGTGGCTTTCGCCTATGTCATGCGGGACGGGGCACGGCGATCGGCGGCGCACGAGATGCTGAGAGAGGGATTTGCGCGGGTGTCCGCCCATGTCGGTGACCGCGCTTGCGCGGCGGAGCTGTTGGCGCAGGAACGGGCCGCGCGCCAAGCCAAGCTTGGCCTCTGGAGCGAACCATACTATGCCATCCTGGGGGCCGAGAGCACGGCCGAGCTAGCGGCCGAACGGGGCCGTTTCGCGCTGGTGGAGGGCAGAGTGTTGTCGGTCCGCGAAAGCGGCGCCACGATCTACATGAATTTCGGGCGACGCTGGTCGCAGGCGCTCACGGTGACCATCGCCAAGCGCGACGAGCGCGCCTTCGCCGCCGCCGGGATGGCGCCAAAAAGGCTCGAGAACCGGCGCGTGCGCGTGCGCGGATGGATCGAGGATCGCAACGGGCCACGGATCGCGGCCAGCCGGCCCGAGCAGATCGAAATCGCCGAACGGAACTGAAACGAGCCGCAGCGATCGCCATCGTGGATGCAATTTTGAGACCTGCCCGCAGCACGAATCGAGGCCCGAGTGCGCTCGCTCGCGTGCTCGACGCGCTGCGTCGAGCGGCGGCATGGCGGCCGCGCGCTGCGCACCGTGCCGAGCGCAGGCTGGCCCTCCTCGCGGTCCTGAGCCTCGCGCTCGGGGGCTGCAGCTCGTCGCTGCTGACCGCCGGCGCGCCGCCGGGATCGTTGCCCCTGCCGCCGCGGCCGGCGCAGCAGCAGGCGCCGATTCCGAACCAGCGCGAGCATCAGCGCATCCTTGCCGCCTACAACGGCCAATACGATGATCCGCAGCTCGAAGCGCTGCTCAACCAGACCGTCGCCAAGCTGGTGGCGGCGTCGGAGCGGCCGGACCTGCATTATCGCGTCACCATCTTGAATTCGCCGGCGGTCAATGCCTTCGCGCTGCCGAGCGGACAGCTCTACGTGACGCGCGGGCTGATCGCGCTGGCCAATGACAGCTCCGAGCTCGCCTCGGTGCTGTCGCACGAGATGTCGCACGTGATCGCGCGCCACGCCGCCATGCGCGAGGATCAGGTGCGCCAGGTTGCGCTGGTGAGTCGCGTCGTGCAGGACGTGCTGAGCGACCCGGAAACCGGGGCGCTCGCCCTCGCCAAATCCAAGATTGCGCTCGCGAGCTTCTCGCGGGCGCAGGAATTCGAGGCGGACCGCATGGGGATCGGCATCGCGGCGCGCGCCGGCTACGATCCGTACGGGGCCGCGCGCTTTCTGACCGCGATGGGACGCAATGCCGAGCTCAAATCGAGCTCCAGCCAATCGCATATGGACCCGCGTGCGCCCGATTTCCTCTCGTCCCATCCGGCCACCCCCGAGCGCATCAAGAACGCGCTCGCCGCGGCCGGCCAACTCGGCACGGCTACAGGCGAGCGCGACAAGGCCGCCTATCTCGGCGGCATCGACGGTCTCGTCTATGGCGAGGATCCGAGCGAAGGCTTCGTTCGCGGTCGCCGCTTCCTGCACCCGCGGCTCGGCTTCACCTTCGTCGCACCCGAGGGATTCTCGCTCGACAACACCGCGCAGGCGGTGCTCGGCGTCAAAGACGGCGGCGGCCAGGCCTTGCGATTCGACGTCGTGCGCGTGCCTGCCGAGCAAACGCTCGCCGACTACCTCAACTCCGGCTGGATCGACAATATCGACCCCAAAAGCGTGGAGCAGGTCGCGGTCAACGGGCTGCCGGCGGCGACCGCGACCGCCAAGGGCGATCAGTGGACGTTCCGGCTCTACGCCGTGCGGTTCGGCAGCGACGTCTATCGTTTCATCTTCGCTTCCAAACGCATGAATGCGGAGGCCGATCGCACGTTCCGCGAATCGGTCAACAGCTTCCGCCGCATGACGCTCGCGGAGAGCCAGGCGGCAAAGCCGCTGCATCTGAAGATCGTGACCGTCGCGGCCGGCGACACCGTCGAGCGTCTGGCGAGCCGCATGCCGGTCGCCGGCCACCAGGTCGAGCGCTT
>DATBKV010000193.1:0-14481 GCA_036555745.1 Xanthobacteraceae bacterium
GAGGCATGCCTCGCCCCTACCGGCCGCGTAACCCGCCATCCATCCATCGGTATTCGATCTGTACAGGATGGCTCACCTGTACAAGTCGACTGCATGCAGCCAATTTGTACGGGGTAACCCACTGCATACGCCCGCGCACCGCGGCTGCACGGCGGGTTACGCTGTAAATCGGCGCCGATTTACAGCTAACCCGCCCTACCACGAATCCCCGATGAGCCGGACATGACCATTCTCGACCTCCCGCGCCCGGCCTGGATGACCGAGGACATCGTGCTGCTGGAGGAGCACGCGCGCCGCTTCATCGCCGCCGAATATGTGCCGCAGCTCGAGGCCTGGAATGAAGCCGGCATGTACGGCCGCGAGGTCTGGACCAAGGCCGGCGCGGCTGGGCTCCTCTGCCCGGCCATCCCCGAGCAGTACGGCGGAGCCGGAGGCAGCTTCGCGCACGAGGCGGTGATCAACCGCGAGCTCAGCCTCGCCGGCTTCGATTCCTTCGGCGCGCCGCTCCATTCCGGGATCGTCGCGCCCTACATCCTGCATTACGGCACCGAGGAGCAGAAGCGGCGCTGGCTGCCGCGGCTCGCCACCGGCGAGCTCGTCGGCGCCATTGCCATGAGCGAGCCCGCGACCGGCTCCGACCTCCAGCGGGTGCGCACCACCGCGCGCAAGTCCGGCAACGGCTACGTGCTCAACGGCTCCAAGACCTTCATCACCAACGGCCAGCACGCCAACCTGATCGTCGTGGTGGCCAAGACCGATCCGAGCCTCGGCGCCAAGGGGGTATCGCTCATGATGGTGGAGACCGCCGACGCGCCCGGGTTTCGCCGCGGGCGCAAGCTCAAGAAGCTCGGCATGGACGCGGCCGACACCTCCGAGCTGTTCTTCGACGACGTGAAGCTTCCTCCCGAGAGCCTGCTCGGCGGGGAGGAGGGCCAGGGCTTCGCACAGCTGATGAACGACCTGCCGCGGGAGCGCCTGATCGTTGCCGTGCACGCTCAGGCGATGATGGAGCGCACGCTCGCGCTCACGGTGGATTACGTCAAGGAGCGCGAGGCGTTCGGCAAGAGGATCATGGAGTTTCAGAACACCCAGTTCGTGCTGGCGGAGTGCAAGTCCGAGGCGACCATGGCGCGGGTGTTTCACGACCATTGCATCGAGCGCTATCTTGCCGGCACCCTCGACACGGTGACCGCGTCGATGGCCAAGTACCGGCTAACCGACATGCTCGGCACGATCGTCGACCGCTGCCTCCAGCTGTTCGGCGGCTACGGCTACATGGAGGAGTTTCCGATCTCACGCATCTATCGCGACGCCCGCGTCATGCGCATCTATGCCGGCACCAACGAGATCATGAAGCTGCTCATCGCCCGCAGTTTGTGACTCTGTCCCGGACTATCCCATGGGCAGTCGTCCCGGCCAAGCGAGCCCGGCTGCGCCGGGCGGAGCGCGAGCCGGGACCCCGTCGTCGGCGGACGCATGTACGAACGCCGCTGATTACCGGATTCCGGCTCTCCCGCGGGTCAAGCCCGGGGTCGGCCGGAATGACATCCATTGGATCCGGAGCGTTAACCAGCCCTGCAAGCCGAAACGCGAAACCGCGGCGCAATGACGCCGCTCAGCAAGATTTAATCCTCAACAGGCGGCTGTCGCTGGAACCAAAGTGCCCTCATCGATATTTTGGCTTCGTTATCTTGCCTGGTGATGAAATGCCGGCAGAAGCCTTCCGGCTCGCTGCAATCCAGCTATTTGGCCGTGTGCAAGCCGCCCAGCTTGTACTATGTTCGCCTGCTGAATCCGGGCGCATGGTCGGGCACGTCCGCCGGCGGGCGGGCATCTGAAAAACATGATCGGCCTCGGCGCTGAGACCTTGGCCGGCAAGGAGGAACGCATGAAACGACTTTGTCTGCTCGTCGCGGCCGCAACCGTTGCCGCTGCGCCCGCATTCGCGGCCGAGGACACCATCACGATCGGCTTCACCGCCTCGCGGACCGGTCCGCTCAACGTCGATTCGACCGGCCAGGAGCGCGGCTATCAGTTCTGGCGCGACGAGGTGAACGCCAAGGGCGGCATCAACGCCGGCGGCAAGCAGTACAAGGTGAAGTTCGTGAGCTACGACGACCAGTCCGTCGGCGGGCGCGTCCAGCAGCTCTACACGCGGCTCGTCAATCAGGACAAGGCGCAATTCCTGTTCAGCCCGTATTCCTCCGGCCTTACGGCGCCGGCGGCCGTGATCAGCGAGCAGTACGGGAAGATCATGATCGACAGCGGCGGCGCGGAGGAGAAGCCGTTCGAGCTCGGCAACAAATACCTGTTCATGGTGATCACTTCGGCCAGCCACTATCTCTCTGGCGCGGTCGAGGCGCTGAAAGAGAAGAATCCGCACGCCCGGGTAGCCATGGTGTATTCCGACGATCCGTTCTCCAAGACGGTGCTGAGCGCGACGAAGGCGCAGGCGAAAGCCGCCGGCCTCGAGATCGCGATGGACGAATCCTACGCGCCCTCCACCACCGACTTCGGTCCCGTCGTGAACAAGATCATCTCATCCAATGCCGACGCGTTCCTCGGCGGCGGCCATTACTCGGATGGCGCTACGCTGGCGCGGCAGATGCACGATCAGAAGGCCGACATGAAATGGATATCGATCCTGGTGGCGCCCGCCGACGACAAGTTTGCCGAGCTCGGTGCCGCCGCGCTGGGCGTTACCGTGCCCTCGCAATGGGAGGTCCAGGTCTCGTACAAGCCGGAATTCGGGCCGACGGCTGCGGAATTTGCCAAGTCGTTCCAGGACAAATTCCACGCCAAGGCGGATTATCATGTCGCCTCGGGATACACGAGCGGCATGATCCTTCAGCACGCGATCGAGAAGGCCAACTCGATCGATCCGGAAAAAGTGGCGGCGGCGCTCAATGCCACCGACGTGACCACTTTCTTCGGGCACATCAAGTTCGCAACCGATCCGCAGCATCACGGTCTGCAGGCGGCGCACGAGATGGTGCTGGCGCAATGGCAGAACGTCAACGGCAAGCTCGGCCGCCAGGTGGTCTGGCCCACGGCGGCGAAATCCGCCGATCTCATCTATCCACTGTCTGCCGCCACCCACTAAGAACCAGCGATGAATCGGACGGCTGTAGGGGCGGGTTTCAAACCCGCCCCTACATGCGGCAACCGGGGGCAGCACGATTAGCCTGAATGCTCGGCACCCTCGCCTCGATCATTGACGGCGTGCTGGTAGGGCTGGTCTACGGCCTCGCCGCCATGGGCCTCACCCTCATCTGGGGCGTCATGGATGTGATCAATCTCACCCATGGCGCCATGATCGTCGGCGGCATGTTCGCGCTCTACATGTTGGCGAGCGCGCTGGGGCTGCCCCCGTATCTCGCCCTGCCGCCGGTGCTGATCGGAGCCTTCTGCATCGGCATACTTCTATATTGGATCGCCATCCACCGCATGGTCGGCCGGCCGCCGCTGATGAGCCTGTTGTCGACATTCTCCGTCAACCTCGTGCTGATCGGGATCGGCACCGGGGTCTGGGGCACCGCGCTGTTCAACGTCGAGGTGTCCGTCCCCGGCATCAGCATGGGCCGCTACACCTTTCCCGGCGCCCACATCGTCGCTGCGGTGCTGGCGGCGGTGGTTGCCGGCGCCCTCTACTTCTTTCTCCACCACACCAGGTTGGGCAAATCGGTGCGCGCGGTGGCCAACAATCGCGAGGCCGCGGAGCTGGTCGGCATTCCGACCACCCGTGTGCTCGCGGTGTCGGTCGGGCTCGGCGTGGCGCTGGCGGGGGTATCGGGAGTGCTGATCGGCACGCTGTTCCCGTTCACCCTGCTTTCCGGCGACGGTTATCAGCTCAAGAGCTTCGTCGTAACCGTGCTCGGCGGGTTCGGCAATCCGGTCGGGGCGCTGTTCGGCGGCGTTGCGCTGGGGCTGCTGGAAGGCATTGTCACGCCGTTCGTGCCGGTGAGCTGGACGCTGGTCATCGAGTTCGTGCTGTTCGTTCTCGTGCTGATCGCTTTTCCCGGCGGCGTCTTTGCGTCCAGGCGCGGGGCGCTGTGATGCCGCCGCTATTGCGGCGCCCGTTTTTCTGGATCATTGCGCTCGTCATCGCCGTGTTCGCGATCGCCCCGGCGATCGGCAACAACGTCGAGCTGCGCGAGAGCTTGCTGCTGGCCGCCCTCTACATCACGCTGGCGAGCAACCTCAATGTGATGCTCGGCTATACCGGCTACGTCAATTTCGGCAGCATCGTCTTCTTCGGCCTCGGCGGCTACCTCTGCGTCTGGCTGGTGAGCTCCTATGCCTGGCCGCTGGGCGCCAGCCTGCTCGTGGCCGGCATCGCTGTCGGGGCGCTCGCGCTGATCTTCGGGCTCGGGATCCTGCGCCTGCGCGGCGCATTCTTCGCGCTTGCCACCATCGGCATCGTCGAAGCCGTCCAGGCATTCGCCGAAAACTTTACGCCCTGGGGCGGCTCTGCCGGCATCTACCTTTCGAGTGCGATATTCCAGCCGATGGGCGGTCCTGCGCGCGCGCTCTGGTCCATCTATTTTCTGATGGTCGCGGTGATGGGTCTCTCGCTCTACCTGAGCTATCTCATCAAGATTTCCAAATTCGGCCTGGGACTTCTCGCCATCGGCCAGAACGAGGATGCCGCGGCCATTCTCGGCGTGCCGACGCCGCTCTACAAGGCGCTGGCCTACAGCGCGTCCGCCTTTCTCCCGGCCATCGCCGGGGGGCTGTATTTTTTCAAGAGCGCGTTCATTCAACCCTCCGATGCCTTCGATTTGACCCTGTCGACCGAGGCGCTGGTGGTCGCCATGCTGGGCGGGCAAGGCACGGTGACCGGCGTGGCCCTGGGCGCCTACCTCTACGAGGAGCTGCGCGGCTATCTCCTCACGTCGGAAACGTTCTCGAATTTCCAGCTGGTGCTTTCCGGCGTGCTTCTCCTCCTGATCGTGCTGTTCTTCCCCAGCGGGCTCATGGGCTGGATCTACAGCCGTTTTCCGTGCGCCAGGAAGGTGCTGGAATGACGGCGCTGCTGGAGCTCCACAACGTCAGCAAGCGCTTTGGCGGGCTGCAGGCGCTGCGCGAGCTGAGCTTCGCCATAGAGGAGGGCGAAATCCTCGGCCTCATCGGGCCGAACGGCGCCGGCAAGTCGACGCTGTTCAACCTGATCAACGGCGTCTACACGCCGGATAGCGGGCGCATCGTCTTCCGCGGGGCGGACATCACCGGGGAGAAGCCCTACCGCATCGCCCGCCGGGGCCTCGCGCGCACCCATCAGATCGTGCAGCCGCTGAGCAACATGACCGTGCTGGAGAACTGCATGGTCGGCGCCTGCTTCGGCCGCGAGAACCTGCCGCTTGCGCGCGCGGACGAGGCGGCGCGCGACGCGATCGCGGTCGCCGGTCTGGAGGAGCGTGCCGGAACGCCCGGGATCCAATTGACCATCGCCGGAAAGAAGCGCCTGGAGCTTGCCCGCGCGCTCGCAGCGAGCCCGGTGCTGCTCCTGCTCGACGAGGTGCTGGCCGGCCTCAACCCGACCGAGGTCGAGCGCATGATCGGCGTCATCCGCCGCATCCGCGAGCGCGGCGTGACCGTTCTCATCATCGAGCATCTGATGCAGGCGATCATGAGCCTCTCCGACCGCATCGTCGTGTTGAATTTCGGCGAGAAGCTCGCCGAGGGCATGCCGGCGGAAGTCGCGCGCAACGCGCAGGTGATCGAGGCCTATCTCGGCGATCCCAGGCTCGCCGCCGAGCTGCAGAGCGGGACCTGACATGGCGGCTGACATGGGAGCTGACGTGGGAGTTGACTTGGCGGGCGCGTTAATCGAGCCCGGTAGAGTGGGCAAAGGCGCGGGCGAGGCGATTTGCACGGTGCGTGCAAGCTCGATCGCGCGCGCCGTGCCCACGCGGTCGAGCACCAGTACTGGGCACGGTGCGCAAGACAATGCGCAAGAGTGCGCCTTTGCCGATCCTGCGATCTTGCTCGATCCGGATCCGCGGTGACATGCCCATGCCCGGCGCGATGCTCGAGGTCGAAGCGCTGGAAACCGGCTACGGCGAGGTCCAGGTGCTATGGGGCGTCTCGCTCTCGGCCGGCCGCGGCAAGCTCACCTCCATTGTCGGCGCCAACGGCGCAGGCAAGACCACGATGCTGCGCGCCATCGCCGGCACGATCACGCCCTGGCGCGGACGCGTGATGTTCGAGGGGGAGGACGTGACGCGTCTGCCCACTCACGCAAAAGCGGCGCGCGGGTTTGCGCTGGTGCCGGAGGGCCGGCAGCTGTTCACCGCCATGACCGTCAATGAGAATCTCGAGCTCGGCGCGTTCGCGCAACGCTCGGCACGCACATACGCGGATCGGCTCGACCAGGTGTTCAGCCTGTTTCCCCGGCTGGCCGAACGCCGGCGGCAGATTGCCGGCACACTGTCCGGCGGCGAGCAGCAGATGGTGGCGATCGCCCGCGGCCTGATGTCCGATCCGGACATCTTGATCATCGACGAGATGTCGCTCGGTTTGGCGCCGGTGCTGGTCTATCAGCTCTTCATGACGCTCAAGCGGCTCAAGCAGGCGGGGCTGACCATACTCCTGGTCGAGCAGAACGTGCATCTCGCATTCGCGGTGAGCGATTATGCCTATGTCATCGCCGAGGGCCGGGTATTCACCGAAGGCTCGCCGACTACGCTCGCGGCAATGCCCGAGATTCGGCGGGCCTATCTCGGGCTGTAGGCCGATGGCCGGGTGCGCAAGAGCGCCATCCAACCACGGCATTGCGTCGAATTTGTAGGGCGGGTTTCAAACCCGCCCCTACATCCGGCCGCGAGGAGGTTACCCGATCGCCACGTCGGCGAGCACCGGCAGGTGATCGGAGGCGCGGCGGGCGGAGCGGTCGACGAAGCTTCCGCGCATCGCGTGCGGCGGCCAGCAGAAGATGCGGTCGAGCCGGAGCAGCGGATACCACGACGGGAAGGTCTTGTGCTGCGTGCGCGCGGGGAGCTCGCGCCCGAGCGCGCCGCGCAGCGAAGCGGGCCAGAACCATTCGTTGAAGTCGCCCAGCATCACCGTCGTCGCGGGATGGCGGCGCGCGATCGCGACCAGCGCGCGCGCCTGCGCCCGGCGCTCCTTCAAGCTGAGCCCGAAATGCGCGGCGATCAGCCTGAAGCCGCCGGCGGGTGCTGCGACCTCCACCTCGATGGCGCGGCGCGGCTCGCGCTCGGCATGGGTGATATCGTGGATCTGCGGCGATCCCAGCGGCCAGCGGCTGAGCACCGCCTGCCCGTATTCGCCGTCGGGCGCAACGATGGATTTCGCCTCCACACCGTGCGCCCCCACCGCCTCGCGCAGCACCCGGAACGCGGAGCTTGCGGGCGCAACGGTGCGGCGCGAATCCACCTCCTGCAGCGCCACCACGTCAGGCTGATGCCGCAGGATGGTCTCGACCACGCGGGCAAGGTCGAACCGCCGGTCGGTGCCGAGCCCGCCATGGATATTCCACGTCATCACCCGCACCGTCCCGGTGCTGCGCGGCACCGGCGTGAACGTCTGGCTTTTCGGAGCCGGATGCGAGGTGTCGATCTGCGTAGGGGCGACCCACCGGGTCGTCCTCGATCCGATGCCGCCGCGTGCTGCGATGGGGCGAGGCAATGCCTCGCCGTTGCGAATTCTCTGGGCCGCGATGCGGCTGCTCATAACATCACGCCATCCGCCGCCGTCGGCGCAGGATCAGCGCCTGGGCGCCCAGCGTCACCGCAAGCCAGCCGGCGACCGCCAGCAGAAATATCGCGACGTTGAACAGCGTCGGCCTGGTCACGATGCTCCAGATCTGATAGCCGAGCGCCGACATGGCCGTGATCCCCGGCGCCATCCCGATCGCCGTGCCGAGGAGATAATCAAAAAAGCGCACCTTACTCGCGCCCGCCGCCATGTTGACCAGGGTGAACGGCGCGATCGGAACGAGCCTGATCGCTGCGACCGCAAACACGCCGCGCTCGACCACGGCGCGGCGCACGCGCTCGAGCCGCGCGCCGAGCACGCTCTCCAACGCCTCGCGGCCGATCACCGCCCCGAGGAAGTAGGTCACGACCGCGCTCGCCAGCGCGCCGGCGAACGCATAGGAGAAGCCGAGCCACGGACCGAACGCCGCGGCCGTCGCCGCGATCAGCACCAGCACGGGAAACACGATGAGGCCGCCGCCCACGAACGCGGCAATGACCAGGAACGGCGCGGCCGGAGCCTGCGCGAGCGCGGCGAGCCATTGCCGCAGCGTATCCACACGCGCCAGCGATGCGAGCGGCGTGAACCGCCACGCGAGCATGAGCGCGACGATGAAAATTCCCGCAGCGATGACCTTGGCCAGCCGACGCAGGAGCCGCGCCTTCGGCCGATGGCCGACGATCGGCTCGATGAACCGCGGCGGCGGGATCGGGCGGTCCGGATCGGCAAGGCTTTCCAGCGTGGATGGCGCCAGCGCGGACACGACGGTCTCGTTCACCGCTGCAAGATAATGTCCGCAGGCCCGCAGCGTAAGCGCGCTGCGCACCAGCGAGCCGGTCTGCGCGAGCGAGGCCGCAACCGCATCCGCCGCCACGCCGCAATGGTGGCCGAGGAGGCGGTTGCGCAGGCGCTCGATCGCGTTGCGCTCCCCCTGGTTGCGGGCCTCGACGGCAAGGTCGCATTCGGTGTCGAGCCCGATCGAGCGATTGTTCAGATTGGCCGAGCCGAGATGCACCAGGACGTCGTCCACGATCATCAGCTTGGAGTGCACCATGACGGCGGCGTCGTTTGCGCCGTCGCTCACACGGGGCGAGAGGACGGCAACGCGATCATCCACCCCCGCAGCGCGCAGCACGGCAACGAACCGGCTGCGCCCGCTCGCCATGGTCTGTGATTCCAGCCAGGAATGCAGCGCCTGCGGCACGATGATGACGGCTTCCAGCTCGGGCTGCCGGGCGAGCCGTGCGGCCAGGCGCTCGGCGATGCGGCGCGCGGTAATGAACTGATTTTCGATGTAGATCGTGCGGCTGGCGGCATCGATGCCGTCGAGGAACAGCGCCTCGATCTCGCGCACCTCGTCCGTCTCCTCGGTTGCCGGCAGCGTGCGCGCGATGCCGATCTCGGCTGCGTGGAGATCCGGCTCGACGTGCGAAGGCCACGGATCGCCGGCGGGGGCAGGCGGCGGCGCCTCGATGCATCCCGCGCGCTGCCAGCGCTCGCGCGCGAGCTCGGAAAGGGCGAGCGCCGCATCGCCGTCGACCATGGCCTGCACGTCATGGAACGGCGGGTAGGGGGAGCCGTTCGGATCGACGCGGCGCGGATCGTCGATCCGGTGGGCCTGCGTGTCCCAGCGCCGGATGGTCACGTCGAGCCCGCCGCAGAACGCGACCGCGTCGTCCACCACCACGAGCTTCTGGTGATGCGCGGCGCCGGCGGGAAGGTCGTCGTCGAGACAGAAGCGGATGCCGCGCGGCGTGCGCCAGCGCAGGGATACGGTGGGGAACGGCTCGCGCTCGAGCGCATAGAGCATCGAATAGTCCCACGCCAGAAGATGCACCTGCAGTGCCGGCCGCTCGTTGGCGAGCGCAGTCAGGAGCTCGACGAAGGTCTCCGGATAACCGTCCGCCGGCCTTGGGCTCTCGCCGACGAGGCGGGTGCGGCTGTCGAGGTCCCAGCCGACGATGAATACGCTCGATCGCGCCTTGATCAGCGCCTCGCGCAGCGCCCCGAAATAGCGCCCCGCGTCGATGAGCACGGCGAGGCGCTCGGCGCGCGCGAGCCTCCAGACGTTGCGATGAGGCTTGAGGATCAAGGCCGCGCCCGCCGCTTTTTGCTTTCCTCCTCCTCTCCCGCGCCGGCTCCCCGCCTCGCTTATCCAACGCCTGCGGCCGCCATTTGGTCCCAGTGTGCCGATTGTGCCTGGTCTCGGCTCGAAGGGGCAGGGTTTCAAACCCGCCCTGTACCGCGCGGCATCGGTTGCGATTTGCGCTTTCTTGCGCCCGGCGTGTAAGTTCGCCGCCATTTTTGCCGGAAGCGCCGCATGGCCCGCGACCAGATCGACATGACGCCGATTGCGAGCCGCGACGAGCTCGTTGCCTGGTTCGAGGCGGGCTGCAAGCCGAAATCCGCCTTCCGCATCGGCACCGAGCACGAGAAATTCCCCTTCATCCTCGACGGCTGTCGTCCGGTTCCCTACGGCGGCCGGCGCAGCATCCGCGCGCTGCTCGAAGGCATGCAGCATCTGCTCGGCTGGGATCCGATCGTCGAGGAGGGCAACATCATCGGGATGTTCGACGTGACCGGCGGCGGCGCGATCTCGCTCGAGCCCGGCGGACAGTTCGAACTCTCCGGCGCGCCGCTCGAGGACGTGCATCAGACCTGCTCGGAGCTGATGGCGCATCTGGCGCAGCTCAAGCAGATCGCCGCGCCGCTCGGCATCGGCTTTCTCGGCCTCGGCATGACGCCGAGCTGGAGCCGCGCCGAGATCCCGGTGATGCCCAAAGGCCGCTACCGGATCATGACGGCCTATATGCCGAAGGTCGGCGGCCACGGCCTCGACATGATGTACCGGACCTGCACCGTGCAGACCAACCTCGATTTTGCGAGCGAGGCGGACATGGTCAAGAAGCTGCGCGTCTCGCTGGCGCTGCAGCCGGTCGCCACCGCGATCTTCGCCAATTCCCCCTTCACCGAAGGACGACCCAACGGCTTTCTGTCGTTCCGCTCCGAGATCTGGCGCGATACCGATCCGGACCGCAGCGGCATGCTGCCGTGGGCGTTCGAGCCGGGGATGGGGTTCGAGCGCTACGTCGACTACGCGCTCGACGTGCCGATGTATTTCGTCAAGCGGGGCGAGACCTATATCGACGTGGCGGGGCAATCCTTCCGCGATCTCATGGCCGGCCGCCTGGCGGCCCTGGCCGGCGAGCGTGCGACCATCTCGGACTGGGCCAACCACGTCTCCACCATTTTCCCCGAGGTGCGCCTCAAGCGGTATCTCGAAATGCGCGGGGCCGATGGCGGGCCGTGGCGGCGGCTTCCGGCCCTGCCGGCCTATTGGGTGGGCATCCTTTACGACGATGGTGCGCTCGATGCGGCGTGGGAGCTGGTGAAGGGCTGGAGCGCCGAGGAACGCCAGGCCTTGCGCGACGAGGTGCCGAAACTGGGCTTTGCGGCGCGCATCTGCGGACGCAGCGTGCTCGATCTCGCCCGAACGACGCTCGGGCTGGCCGAGGAGGGACTCGCCCGCCGGCGCAGGCTTGATCGCGCGGGTCGCGACGAGCGGCGCTATCTCGCCCCGATCAAGGACTATGTGGCGGGCGGGTTTACGCCGGCGGAGGAGCTCCTCGCCAAATACGCCAACGATTGGCATGGCAGCGTCGCCCCCGTGTTCCAGGAATACGCGTATTGAGGCCGCCGCTGGTTCCGGCCTACTGATGGTAATATGAGACCGGTGACGCCCGCCGAAAACCCGGTATTTTTCGTGCAAATGCCTGAATCGCAGGTCATTTGTAATTGACCTTCCGGAGCCGCGATCCCGGCGGGAGTGGAAGCCTGGAATCGTGTCTTGAATGCGCCTTGTTCGTGCGCGATTCCATGCGTGCAGGACTGAGTGAGGGGGACGGGGATGAATTTGCGCACAGCGGGCGCGTTTGCGGCGCTGCTCGTCGGCACCATCGGGCCGGGCGGCCTCGCATTGGCACAATACTATCCGGCGCCGCCGCCGGGGTCGCCGGCCTATCCTGCGCAGCCGCTGCCTTCGCAACCTGCTCCCGGCGTCGAGGACGACGATGGACCCTTCTACGACCCGTCGATGGTGCAGAGCAGGCCGCTGCCGCCGCCGCCCGGTGCCGGCGGCGCTCAGGCTGCCGATCCGGTAGCGCCCGCGAATGCGCGCTATGGGCACGCAGGCCCGGCCGATCCGGACAACCAGATCGAATTGCTGCCGCCGCCCCCCGATTACTTCTATCGCGACCGGCCCCAAGACGGGCCGCAAGACCGGCCCCAGGACTATGAGTTGTCCTCGCAGCCTGGCACAACCCGCATCGTGCGGCCCAATCCGCCTGTGCCGAATGCGGCTCCCTCCGAGGAGGACGGACTGCGGCCGCCCATGGTCATCGGGCCCGCCCAGGCGGGCGCGCCGCCGGCCGGGGCCACGGGGATGAAGCCCGACGCGCGCTTTGCCGCGCTGCCGCCCGACGAGCAGCCGGAGGCCGGGCCGGTGAAGGAGTTGCCGCCGCAGTTCCGGCGCACCCTCGTCGACTACAAGACCAAGGAGCCGCCGGGCACGCTCATCATCGATACCCCGAACACCTACCTCTATCTCGTCCTCGATAAGGGCAAGGCCCTGCGCTACGGCATCGGGGTCGGACGCGAGGGATTCACCTGGGCCGGCCGGGAAAAAGTGTCGCGGATGGCGGAGTGGCCGGACTGGCATCCGCCCGAGGAGATGATCGAGCGCCAGCCCTATCTGCCGCGGTTCATGGCCGGCGGACCGGGCAACCCGCTCGGCGCGCGCGCCCTCTACCTCGGCAGCACGGTCTACCGCATCCACGGCACCAATCAGCCCTCCACCATCGGCACGTTCGTGTCCTCCGGATGCATTCGTCTCACCAACGAGGACGTGTCGGATCTCTACACCCGGGTGAAGGTGGGCACGCGGGTCGTGGTGCTGCCGGGCAAGGCTCCTCCCACTCCGACCGCGATGCAGCTCGGCCCGTCCGCGCCGCCTGCCGCCGCAGCCGCGGCTAATGCCGCCGTGCCGCCCGCCACGGTGCGGCCGGGCGCCGCAATCGCGGGCGCACCGCTACCGCCGCCGCCCGGACGCTGACAACGAGCATGCGGCGCAGGGGCGAGGCCTGCCTCGCCCCTGCACAATGGCGTTCAAATCACTGCAGCACCCGCACCGGCTTGCCGTCGAGGTAGGCGCGGATATCCTCCACGACGCCGGCGAAATACGCGCGATAATTCTGAATCGACACGTAGCCCAGATGCGGCGTGAGCACGACGTTGTCGAGCTGGCGCAGCGGGTGATCGGCCGGCAGCGGCTCGATGTCGAAGACGTCGAGCCCGGCGCCGGCAATCCTCCTTTCGCGCAGCGCCGCGAGCAGCGCCGCCTCCTCGATGATCGGGCCGCGCGAGGTGTTGATGATGTAGGCCGACGGCTGCATGAGGCCGAGCTCGTGTGCGCCGACCAGTCCGCGCGTGCGCGCCGACAGGACGAGATGGATGGTGACGAAGTCCGCGCGGCGGAAAAGCTCGTCTTTGCTGGCGTATTCCACGCCCGCCTCGCTGCATTTCTCCGGCGTGAGATTCTGGCTCCAGGCGAGCGCCTTCATCCCGAACGCCCGGGCAATGCGGGAGGTGCGGGTGCCGAGCTTGCCCAGGCCGAGAACGCCCAGAGTCAGCCCTTCGAGGTCGAGGCCGATCGTGCTCTGCCACGGCACGCCCGCCTTCATGCGCGCATTCTCGTATCCGATGCGCCGGCAAAGCTCGAGCATCAGGCCGATCGCGATGCCGCTGGTCGGGCTGCCCGCTGCGGGGGTGCTGCAGACGATGATGCCGCGCTCCCGGGCGGCAGCCACATCGATGGAAGCGTTGCGCGCGCCGGTCGTGATCAGCAGCTTGAGAGCGGGAAGCTTCTCGATGACCGCGCGCGGGAATGCGGTGCGCTCGCGCATGGCGCAGATGATCTCGAACCCTTGCAGCGCGCCGATGACGTTGTCTTGCGCTCCGAGATGCGCATTGAAAACCCTGATGTCGAGCTCGCTTTCGACCTCGGACCAGTCCGCAAGCTTGCGCGCCACATCCTGATAGTCGTCCAGGATGGCGCAGGTGCGCCGTGCCATCAGGCATGTTCCGATGCGATTGAAGCTGTTTTGATAACGTCATGCCCGGTAATGCCAGTCAAGCTCGCGCAGACGGCCGACTGTGTGCACTGGCCGGGAGGGCCAAGATCTTTGCCGAAGCCCAAGACGCATGTGGCCGGACAACGCGCCCGGCCACCAAACCTCGTCGCAAATGGCTCGGTCAGGCGATCAGCGCTTCACGCGTACCCGAACCAGCTCGGGGACGGGCCGGAAACCGTGGTGCTTTGCGTGCCATTTGGGGCCGGGGCCGCGCATATAGTGCTGCTCCGGCCGGTAGGGATCGAACCAGGTCCGCAGCAGGTCGGCAACGACATTGCCGAAATCGGCAAGCGCGCCTGGCGCCTTGTAGCGGCTAGGTCCCGCTCCGGTTCGTGTTCCCATGACCCCCTCCCGACGACTGCCTGCTCGGCCCCGATCCGTTCGCCGCTGCCGCTCCCGCTGGTCAGCGACCTGATGTGCCGCCATCATCGGACCAAATTTGTTAAAAGAAAGTACAAATTCGCCTGCAATTTCAATTTGCCGGCGACCGTGGCCAAAAAGCTACGGTTTCGGTTAACGCTCGCGTTAACCCATGCAACACTGGTGCGGTTCTGTAGGGGCGAGGCATGAGGGGGTG
>DATBKV010000194.1:0-8574 GCA_036555745.1 Xanthobacteraceae bacterium
CATCATCGCGGCGATCGCGTCGGGCTTCGTCATGTCCGCCGGATCGAACAGCACCTTGACGCGGCACTCGGACGCAAGCCGCGCCCTCAGCCGCTCGATCTCGGCGGCGTCGCCGAAGCCGTTCAGGATGAGGTCCGCGCCGTCCTGCGCGAGCCGCGTGGCGATGCCCAGGCCGATGCCCGAGGTCGAGCCGGTGACGAGCGCGGTCCTGCCTGCCAGTGAAGGGGAGCTCATGACGTTCCTTTCGGGTATTGGATGCATCATAGACCCCGCACGTTTCGTTCCGTGCGGGGTTGACGATCTTTACGCCCGAAAAAATATTCCTGGACCGCGTAATTCAAATCCCGGGAAGGCGACTAAGCTCGCCAATATGCCCACCCGCTTCGACGCCATCGTCATCGGGACCGGCCAGGCCGGGCCGGCCCTCGCCGCGCGCCTCTCCGGCGCCGGCATGAAAGTCGCCGTGATCGAGAAGGACAAGTTCGGCGGCACCTGCGTGAACGACGGCTGCACGCCCACCAAGACCATGGTGGCGAGCGCCTATGCCGCGCACATGGCTTCTCGATCCCCCGAATATGGGGTGGTCCTGGGAAGCAAAGCTACGGTCGACATGAAGCGCGTCAAGGCGCGCAAGGATGAGGTCGTCGCCAAGTCGAACAGCGGCGTGGAGAAATGGATGCGCGGGCTGAAGGGCGGCGCCGTGCTCAAGGGCCACGCTCGCTTCACCGGACCGAAGTCCGTGGAAGTCGACGGGGAAATACTAGAGGCGGAGAAAATCTTCCTCGACGTGGGCGGACGGCCGCTGGTGCCGAAGATGAAGGGCATCGACAAAGTGCCCTATCTCACCAACCAGTCGCTCATGGACGTCGACTTCGTCCCGGAGCACCTGATCATCGTCGGCGGAAGCTATATCGGCCTCGAGTTCGGCCAGATGTACCGGCGCTTCGGCTCGCAGGTGACGATCGTCGAGATGGCGCCGCGGCTCATCGCGCGCGAGGACGAGGACGTGTCGCAGGCGGTCCGCGAGATCCTCGAAGCCGGGGGGATCGGCGTGCGTACCGGCGCCGAATGCCTCAGCCTGCAATCCGACTCGAAGGGAATCTCCATCGGGGTCAATTGCAAGGAAGGCGAGCCGCACGTTCGCGGGTCGCATCTGCTCCTCGCGGTCGGACGCGTTCCCAACACCGACGACCTTGGCCTCGAGCGCGCCGGGATCAAGACCGACGAGCGCGGCTACATCCAGGTCGACGAAGCGCTGCGCACGACCAATCCCAACGTGTGGGCGCTGGGCGACTGCAACGGCAAGGGCGCCTTCACCCACACCGCGTACAACGACTACGAGATCGTGGCCGACAACCTGCTCGGGAACGCCGGGCGGAAGTGGACCGACCGCGTCGGCGTTTACGCGCTGTACATCGACCCGCCGCTCGGCCGGGTTGGCCTTTCGGAAAAAGAAATCAGGGACAAGGGCATAAAGGCCAAGGTCGGCAAGCGGCCCATGACGCGCGTAGCGCGGGCGGTCGAAAAGGGCGAAACGCAGGGCTTCCTCAAGATCCACGTCGAGGAGGCGAGCGAGCGCATTCTCGGCGCGGCGCTCCTGGGCACGGGCTGCGACGAGGCGGTGCAATCGCTCGTCGACGCGGTCTACGCGCGCACGCCGGTGAGCGAATTCCTGCGGCGAGTGCGCATCCATCCGACCGTCGCCGAGCTGCTTCCGACTACGTTGGAATCCCTCAAACCGCTGGGGTCAGAGCCCCGTACGATTTAGGGCTCTGACCCCGATTTTCAATCGACCCGATTTTCGCTGCGCGATTTCCGAGCCGGAAAAAAAAGAAGCCGCACAAGGCGGCTTCTTAGGGGGCCATCAAACCTAAGGGAGGGAGGATGATGGCTTAGGGGGAAGCGCCATTCTCCCTGACGATTCGCGTGCTGTCTGTAGCTTCCGGGGTTCTTTTTGTGTAACCGGAACGCTACAGGGAGTTAGACCCCGCGCCTCCTGCGGGTTTTCCAACTCGAAGACTAACCCGAAGGTTCTACTGCATTTTCGGGTCGATCTTCAATTCGTTCTTCACCAGCTTCACGCCCTCGACGTGGCGCGCCACTTCGGCGGCCTTCGTGCGCTCGGTGCGGCTCTTCACCGCGCCGCTGAGCGAGACCACGGCGTTCTCCGTGGTGACGCTGATGTCGTTCACCTTGAGCGCGGGCTCGTTGTAGATCGCCTTCTTCACGCGCGCGGTGACCATCGAGTCGTCGAAGTAGCTGTTATGCCCGGGCGTGCTCGCGCAGCCGGCGAGGCCCATCACTGCGGCGCAAAACGCGACTGCGAAACTGCGTTTGAGGGTGTTCATGGCGCTACCTCCTTCAAAGAGGACGCCAGTACAGCAGGGCGCGCGGTGCGCAGGGAAGGAAGAATGCCCTGCACGAGCACCCTCCCTCGGGCCGGCCATGCGAAGTGTCACAGCGTGGGCCGAAAGGCGCGACTTGTTACAGCTGTACCCCCGGGCGGGAAATTGGGCGCAGAATAGGTCGTATGAGGAGCAGCCTGACGGGGATTCTCGGCGTGGCCGCGGCGCTGGTCGGCGCGGCGGCGGCGCACGATGCCTGGGCCGGCAAGTCCGGCGGCGGCCGCTCCGGTGGCGGCGCGCATTTCTCCGGCGGCGGCGCGCACTTCTCCGGCGGCGCACGCTTCTCGGGCTCTGCGATGGGTTCCACGCGCTCGAGCTTTGTCGCTGCGGGGGGCGCGCGCTTCGTCGCGGTGCCCGCGGGCAGCAGGCACTTCCACAACGGCCAATTCCACAACGGGCATTTCCACAACGGCCATTTCCACAGCAGCTTCGTCGCGGTCGGCGTCGGCTTTCCGTTCTACGGCTATCCCGGCTATTACTACCCGGGCTATGCCTATCCCGGGTACTACTCGCCCCCGCCTCCGCCGCCGGGCTGGTACTTCTGCCCCGCGTACAACGCCTATTACCCGACGACGGTTCCCTGCCCGACCTATGGACCGCCCCAAGGCTACGCACCGGCACCGGGCTACGCACCTCCGCCGCAGATGTATGGCGCGCCGCCCGACTACGTCCCGCCGCCCGAGTAAAAAAATCGGGGCCGCCAGGCCCCGATTTCTTTTTCACTCACGCAAAAACTGAAATCGGGGTCTGACCCCGATTTTTTTCAGCCGATCTCGATCGGCACGAAGATGCTCTGGTCGCCGCGCTTCACGAGGAGCGCGACGCTGCCTTTCGCCTTCGCCGCCGCCGTGCGCAGCTCCTCGAGGTTCTTGACGCGCTTGCCGTTCACCGCGACGACGATGTCGCCGCGCTGGATGCCGGCGCGCGCCGCGGGGCCCGAGGCGTTCTCGACCACCAGGCCGTCCTCGTCCTGGCGCAGGGCGAGGCCGAGCTTGCCGGTGTCGTCGCCGCGCCGCGAAGTCGGCTTGGCGCTCGCGACCTGCTCGGGCTTGAGCTCGGTCACGGTCACCGCGATCGTGCGCTTCGAACCGTCGCGCCACACATCGAAGTTCGCCTTCGTTCCCGGCTTCACCGCGGCGACCAGCGGCGGCAGCTCGGCCGAGCGGTCGACCGCCTTGCCGTTGACCGAGAGCAGCACGTCGCCGGGCTTGATGCCCGCCTTGTCGGCCGGGCCGCCGGGCTCCACCGCGGCGACCAGCGCGCCGCGCGGCTTGTCGAGGCCGAACGATTGCGCGAGCGACTGCGACACTTCCTGGATCGCCACGCCCATGCGGCCGCGCTCGACCTTGCCGTACTTGACGAGCTGCTCCTTCACCTGCGCCGCGACGTTGATCGGGATCGCGAAGCTGATGCCCTGGTAGCCGCCGCTGCGCGAGTAGATCTGGGAGTTGATGCCGATGACCTCGCCCTTCATGTTGAAGAGCGGCCCGCCCGAGTTGCCCGGGTTCACCGCGGCGTCGGTCTGGATGAAGGGAACGTACGTGCCGTCGGGCAGCGAGCGCGACGTGGCGCTCACGATGCCCACGGTGGCGCTGTTCTCGAAGCCGAACGGCGAGCCGATCGCGAGGACCCATTCGCCCACTTTCGTCTGCGAAGGATCGCCCAGCTTCACCGTCGGCAGGCCGGTGGCGTCGATCTTGACCACCGCGATGTCGCTCTGGTGGTCGAGGCCGAGCACCTTGCCCTTGAACTCGCGGCGGTCGGAGAGACGCACGCGCACCTCGTCCGCGCCCTCGACGACGTGCGCGTTGGTGAGGATCGTGCCGTTCGACTCGACGATGAATCCCGAGCCCATGCCTTGCCGGATCTGCGGCTGCTGGCGCGGCATCTGCCCCTGGAAATGGCGGAAGAACTGGTAGAACGGATCGTCCTCGTCCATGCCTTGGGCCGCGTCGTCGTCGTCATCGGAGGAGGCCTTTGCCTTCAGGGTGGACGTGATGTTCACCACCGCCCCCTTGTTGCTCTCCACGATGCTGGTGAAGTCGGGCAGCGTCTGCACCGCCGCCGGTCTTGCAGCCTGGGGGGCGGCCTGAGTTTGCGCGGGCTGCGCCTGCGCGACCTGGACCGCGGGCGCCGCCGCGGCGGAGGAAATGTTCGCAGCGCCCGCCCAGTACCCGCCCGCGATGAGGGCGGCCGCGGTCAGGCCGAGAAAAGCCAGTTTCTCCTTCATGGGAGACTCCTTCGAAGTTGTTTTGCGTCCTTGAACGGACAGACAGGAACGAGGGCGGACGAGTTCCGGTCGGCCCATGGCATCGCGCCACGGCTTTGTAACCAACTATTTCGTCAGCGAGACGAAAGCTCGGTCGCTTAAGCCAGGCTTAAATCAGCGTCGTGCAATCGCGCGGCGCCGGCGGGTCGCCCGGCTCGCTCGCGCCTTGGGGAGCCGTCTCGTCCAGCACCAGGTCGACCGCCTTCAGGAACACCGCCATCGGCGGCTCGTCCTTGTCGGCAATCCACTTCTCGAGATCGACGAGCGGCACGCGCAGAATCCGCGCGAGCTTCTTCGCGCCTCCGGCGGATTCGGCCGCTTTCTGCAAGGTTCTGCTGTAAACGCTGGTGGGCATTGGTCTTCTTCCCCCGTCGGGGGCTCCCTTTGGGACGCGCAATGGTCCCTTATGCGCGACCCGCCCACAATCGCTGCCTGCACTACATCGGGGCCGATTTTGTAATGGTTTGCTCGCGCGAGGCGCGCGCCTGCAGCGGCTCGCTCGCGCTCAGGCCGTGCCCTGGCCCGGCGCGGCGCCGAGCAGCACGATGTCGACGGCGGCCAGGAACTTGTCGAGCGGCGGCGCCTCGAGCCCGCCGATCCAGCGCGCGAGCACCGCCGCCGGCACGTTGAGATGGCGCGAAAGCGCGTCGACCCCGCCCACCACCTCGCAGGCCCGATGGAGCGTGCGGGCGTAGACCGTCACCCGCGTCTTGGATAGCGGCGGGCAGTCAACCGCCTGGATGACCGGATCCGGCACGTCTGGAAAGGCGCGCGAGCGCGCGCCGCTCAGTCTTCTTCGGGCGCGGCCTTGAGGAACTTCGCCTGGGCGAACTCCTGCAGCGTCCCGATCGCGCTCGCCACCTTCGCGCCGAACGACGGCGCGAACTCGATCGTCTGCTCGCCCTCGTCCTCCGACGTCTGCTTGAGGCGGATATAGCCGCCGTCGGAGATCGAAATCTCGATGTCCTTTTGCCCTTTGATGCGCATGCCTGGTACCTCCTTGGGTCCGTGCATGCTAGTCCGTCGCTCCTACGCGTCGTCGCTTCTCCAGAGGTACAAGTGGACTAGCCCGAAAGAAACGGGGAGATCAAGATTGGACGCAAAAACAATTCGGGGTCAGAGCCCGAATTCGTTCGGGTAGTCGCCCCAACAAGAATCGGGGTCAGACCATGTTCAAGGGAGGACCACCTGAATTGTGACTCGGTTAGAAACCGCACCGCCGTACTCGGCGAAGACTTCATACACTGCCGGCCGTCGAGGAAGCATGACGTATCTAGTAAGGTCAGGGTTGAAATAGCTGCTCGTCGCAACGCCTTGGTATTGGGCCGGGTCGAGCGGCTTGCTATTTGGCGCTGGGACCTCAGGGCTAGGGTCCTCGTCAATAACCGCCCCCCTAAAAGTCTCGCCGCGCTGTGCATCAATTGCAACAAGCGTGAGCGGCGTACTCGTCGCAATGGACGCGATGTCCAATGTATAGAGACCGCAGATTGGAATTCCAGTTGCGCCTTTCTTGCCATCGCTTGACGGAAGTGCGGCATGCTGTGGCGCCTGAATCAGCACACCGCGCCATTTCGGGCTTGGACTTGTGGGTGAACATACGGTCCGCTCGCGGGAATTGAGAGGAACCTTATCGAAGAGCTGATCGTCCAGTTTCATGCTAACTCCACTTTCTGTGGTCCTTGCACCGGGCGACTGCACGGGCTGCCCATCAACCACGCAAGATGCAGAGATGCCGGTCACCACCACGATGATCGTGATGGATGCGATGACAGAATGACCTAACCTTCCCACGGCATCAGAAATTCGCAAGAGCATGACTGATGTCGACCTTACGCACAGCCGGCGCGCAGTTGCTGCAGAATGCAGTGTGAGAGGTCGTCATGCCGTACATCACGCACCGCGCTGCGGTCAAGTCGACCATGCGATCGTAACGAGCTTGCCCCGGCGGAATTCCATGATGGCAGTGGTCGCCCACGTGACCTTTCCTACCATCATAGTGGGTAGATACTCGATCAGGCTGGCGACCAGTGCCACTAGCAACCATGCCTACTTGGTGGCCGACTTCATGTATGAGCACTTGATTCTGGGTCGCTGCGTCCCTGTCCAGCCACCATGCGCGCGTACAGATGCATACGGCATTACCCTCTCCGAACGAAAGTCCCCCGCGCATGCGGTCGACCCAATCCACCACTAACATGATCGATCCTGTGCCTACAGGCAGGCTAGTCACATCGATACTCACGCTCGTGCAGGCCGAGGAACCTAAAGCCAGTGCGGTGCACTTCGCTTCGGGAATCGCGACATCTCTTTCGCCCGAATCAGGGCTGTAAGTAGCCGAGACGAACCACCCTTCTCCGGGGACGAGATCTTTCCATAGGTAACGCTGCTGAATTGCTGGATTGGTAAGACCTGGCCCTGCGAGAGGAATTACGACTGGAGGTTGACGAGGACCGACGTTAACCCCTGACTTGATCATGCTCTGGTAGGAGTTCTTTACCGCGAGGTGATCCGTGTAGATGACAGCTATTACGTAGCCCGCTTTTTCGGGACCTTTCGACTTCTCGTAAGCCTCCCGCGCCACCGTGAGAAGCGGCCCGGTATCTATCCCAACGTTGGCAATGTGCTCCATGGAAACGCTGGGTAGTTCTTCAAACCGAATGAAGTTTTTTTCGAACTCGCTCTGGAAGGCACTCGTAGTATCCGCAACCGCGCCGAGGCCCCTCATCTTCAGCTTCACGAAGTGCAGCAGCCGGTGCGTCAAAATCTCATTACTTCTGACTGTGGTTCCCGACTCATCAGTCGCCTCGAGTCTATACATGTCGCTACCAGCGATCGTGACTTGCAGACCCGCATCGATCACCTTCGTACCATCACCCTCCGTTGAATAGCTACGTACGTCCCTATCGTAGGTAAAGTTGGGATTTCTTGCTCTTTCGGTCTCGGAATACGCAGCATTCGTACCGCCGGGGATCAGCATAACCTTGAAGTTGTGATTGCCCGGTTGGTCAAATTCGACGCGAAAGCGCGGTGTGTTCGAGAGGCGATCCGAGCTCTTGACGACCTTCCCGTCCACAAATCTGTCATCTCGGGGCAAGTTCACGAATTGAATACCCTTCGCGCCGAGAAGCTTCTTTGCCTTGCTGGTCATATCCGTATCGTCGAGCCAGTCGATCTTCACGATCTTCGCAAGCTTTCGCCTGCTGCATTGCTCCGAGGCGCTGCCCATGGCGCGCTCCGGTTGTGCTTTGCCCGCATCGGCCTCTGCCTTTCTCTTGCCGCTGGACCAAAATCCCATTTTCCGGCTATCCCTCAAGCGCCCTGAGATGCATGTCGAGTGCGTCCGGAAAGGATCTCGCTGGGGCATCGCGTCGCTCGCCAATCCGCAGAAGCCCAGCCACCCAGGGGAACTGCGGATCGCGGTCCATCCCGTGACCAAATAGGAAGCAGGCGACTACATAGAGCCACGCGCTTGCGCCGCTATTGAGACCAAGGCTTTCCACAGCCGGTATGGCGGATTGGGCAAGTTCGCGCACAGCACGCTCACCGACGCGTTCGAATTTTTGTGGCCACATCGAACTGAGTATGCTCAAGACGGATTGGAAACCTATCTTGCGCTCGCGTCGAAGATCCGGGACCACCATGGCGTGCGCCCGGCGGAGAGCTAAGGTCATATGCTCGCCTTCTGGACCAACCACGCAGTCCAGAAACTCCACTGCAGCGTCGTGCGCGTTCGCGAGGCGTTCCGAACGCGAACCGACTGCTTCGTCCGCCAGGGTTTTGGCAAGCCAAGGGTATTGCGGGTCGGTATCGAAATAACTGCCGAATTGAAGCATCAAGCTGTGAAATAGATAGCCGTCACGCTCAGTCGTATATCCCAGCTGCCGAGCACGCTGTACACCA
>DATBKV010000195.1:0-1560 GCA_036555745.1 Xanthobacteraceae bacterium
ACCGTGGGGACGTCGGGCACCACCGACGCGCGCGTGGTATTGGTCACCGCCAACAGCTTGACCCTGCCCGCCTGCACCTGCGGCCGCACGATCGCGAAGGCCGTCACGTTGACCTGCAGGCGCCCGGTGGTCAGATCGTTCGCCGCTTCCACCAGGTTGCGATAGGGGATCTTCGACATCGCGAGGCCGGCGTTCTTGAGAAATGCCCCGAACAGGAATTCGTTGCTGCCGGTGGTGCCGGCCCAGTTCAGCTTGCCGGGCTCGGCGCGCGCCATCGCCACCAGCTCGGCGAGCGACTTGGCTTCGAGCGCCGCCGGCGCCGCAATGACGACGATCGTGTTCGACACCCTGGCGATCGGCACGAGGTCGGCGGGCTTGTAGGCGAGGTTCTTGTAGAGGAAGGGATGCGCGGTGAACGACCCGCTCGGCGCGGCTAAGAGCACGTGGTCGTCGCCGGCGCCGACGAAGGCGCTGATGGCTACGACCCCGTCCCCGCCGGGCCGGTTCTCGACCACGACCGGCTGGCCCCAGCGCCGGCTCAGGCGGTCCGCGATCAGCCGCGTGCCGATGTCGACGCCGCTGCCCGGCCCGAGCGTCACGATGAACTTGACCGGGCGCTGCGGCCAGCTCTGCGCCGACGCCGGCGTCGCTGCCAGGCCGAGCGTGGCGAGAACGGAGACGGCGACACCGAATGCGACACGCTGCATGCTCAGCAATGTGACCTCCACTGTCAGCGCTGGACGGCGCCTGCGCGCCGTGCAGCATTTCGGGAATTCCACGCCGACGATAGCACAGCTCGCGCTCGCAACGAGTACGCTCAGCTGAGCAGGGGTGTCGCAGCGGCGTCGGACGGTGCAAACTCCGCGCCGCCGGATCGTCGCAGGTGCGTCAGGAGAGGGGAGCGTTCGCCATGGCAGATGCCAGGCACTACGAGACCGACGTCGCGATCATCGGGGCCGGCGGCGCCGGCATCGCCGCCGGCCTCGAGGCGCGCGCCGCGGGTGCGCGCGCCATCGCCTTCGAGCAGGACCGCGAGCCCGGCGGCGCCGCCATCGTGTCGGGCGGCGGCTGCCTGATCGTCGGCTCGCCGCTGCAGCAGGCGAACGGCATCGAGGACACGCCCGACCTCGCCTTCAAGGACTGGATCGCGTGGGGAGGTCCATCGGCCGACGTGGTGTGGGCGCGCTACTACATCGAGCACAGCCTCTACGACCTCTATCGCTGGGCCGAAGGCTTCGGCGTGAGGTGGGTCGACCTGAAGGTGCAGGAGGGCAACTCGGTGCTGCGCTGGACCCGCAGCGAGCGCAACGGGCTCGGCCTGATGACGCACCTGATCGAAGGCTTTCGCAAAGGCGGCGGCGAGATCGTGCCCGCGACCGAGATCACCGCGCTCACGCTCGCGGACGGCCGCGTCACCGGCGTCAGCGGCCGCGACGCCGCGACCGGCGCGCCGGTCACGGTCCGCGCCAAGGCCGTCGTCGTCGCGACCGGCGGCTTCAACTCGAACCTCGACATGGTGCTCGAGTTCAGTCCCGCGCTGCGCAACGACAAGATCCTGGT
>DATBKV010000196.1:0-13167 GCA_036555745.1 Xanthobacteraceae bacterium
CAGGATAGCGCCACCGCCGACATCTTCCGCATCACGCTCGATCCCGGCAGCGTGATGACCTACGTGCTGGAATTGCGCGGCGACAAGCTCAACCAGCTCTATCTGTGGCAGCCCGAGGCCTACAAGGACAAGGTCAACAGCATCACGCTCTACCACGGCATCGTCATCGGCATCGCCGGCCTGCTCGCGCTGTTTCTCACGATCCTGTTCGTGGTCAAGGGCTCCGTCATGTTCCCCGCCGCCGCCGCGCTCGCCTGGGCGGTGCTCGTCTATATCGGCATCGACTTCGGCTTCTGGGGCAAGGTGTTCGCGCTCTCGCCCGACTCCGAGCAGGTCTGGCGCGCATCGGGCGAGGCGATCCTGGCGGCGACGCTGGTGGTGTTCCTGTTCGCCTACCTCAACCTCAACCGCTGGCACGTGCGCTACGCCCATATCACGCTGGCCTGGCTCGCGTTCCTCGCCGCGCTGGTGGCGCTCGCCTGGTTCGAGCCACCGATCGCGTCGGGCATCGCGCGGGTCTCGCTGTTCGCCGTCGCCGGTCTTGGGTTTGCCCTCGTCGTCTACCTCTCGCTGCACGGCTTCGATCGCGCCGTCCTGCTGATTCCGACCTGGCTGCTGCTGCTGGTGTGGGTGCTGGCAGCCGCGGTCGCCGTCGGCGGCCTGATCACCAACGACATTGTCGGCCCCGCCCTGCTCGGCGGCCTCGTTCTGATCGTGATGCTGATCGGCTTCACCGTCATGCAGCACGCCTTCGCCGGCGGGGTGACCAGCGGCATCGTCTCCGACGTCGAGCGCCGCGCGCTCGCGCTCACCGGCGCCGGCGACATGATCTGGGACTGGGACGTCTCCGCCGACAAGGTCTTCACCAGTCCCGAGACCGAGGCCCTGCTCGGCCTCAAGCGCGGCACGCTTGAGGGCCCGGCGGCGCGCTGGCTCGAGATCCTGCATCCGCTCGATCGCGATCGCTTCCGCGCCGTGCTCGACAGCGTGCTGGAGCAGCGGCGCGGTCGCCTGAGCCAGGACTTCCGGCTGCGCACGCCCGACGGCCATTACCTCTGGTTCGCGCTCAAGGCGCGCCCGGTGGTCGGCTCGGACGGCGAGGTGGTGCGGCTGGTGGGCACCCTGACCGACGTCACCGAGTTCAAGAACGCCGAGGAGCGGCTGCTGCACGACGCGGTGCACGACAATCTCACCGGCTTGCCCAACCGCGAGCTGTTCCTCGACCGCCTGGAAGGCGTGCTCGTCTTCGCCAAGGCCGATCCCGCGATCAAGCCGACGGTGATCGCGATCGATCTCGACCGCTTCAAGCAGATCAACGATTCGGTCGGCATCGCGGTCGGCGATTCGATCCTGCTGACGCTGGCGCGGCGGCTGGGACGGCTGCTCAAGCCACAGGACACGCTGGCGCGGATCGCCGGCGATCAGTTCGCGCTCATCCTTTTGTCCGAGCGCGAATCCGAGCGCATCATCGCGCTCGCCGAGACCCTGCGCAAAGGCCTGCGCGCGCCGATCGCCTTCAATGACCGCGAGCTTGTGCTCACGGCCTCGATGGGGATCGCACTCAGCGACGGCGAGACGCGCAGCGCCGAGGAGGTGCTCAAGGATGCCGAGCTCGCGATGTACCACGCCAAGCGCATCGGCGGCGACCGCATCGAGGTGTTCAAGCCGTCGATGCGGGTGCGCCGGACCGAGCGCGCGACGCTGGAAGCGGACCTGCGGCGGGCGCTCGAGCGCGAGGAGATCGCCATTCTCTACCAGCCCATCCTGCGGCTCGAGGATCGCTCGGTGGCCGGCTTCGATGCGCTGCCGCGTTGGGATCACGCACGCCTCGGGCGCACGTCGCCCGCCGAGCTCGTCGCGCTCGCCGAGGAGGCCGGGCTCATCACCGATTTCGGCATGTTCGTGTTGGAACGTACCGCCCGCCAGCTCAGCATCTGGCAGCGCGCGCTCCGCCGGCGCGATCCGCTGTTTGCCACCGTCAACGTGTCCTCGCGTCACTTGCTGCGGCAGGAATTCGTGCATGACCTGCGCAGCGTGATTGCGCGCGCCAGTCTCGCCCGCGGAACGCTCAAGCTCGAGTTCACGGAATCGCTGATGATGGAAAATCCGGAGCACGCCGCCCAGATGCTCCAGCGCATCCGCGATTCCGGCGGCGGCCTGGCGCTCGACGGTTTCGGCACCGGCCACTCCTCGCTCGCCTATCTGCAGCGCTTCCCGTTCGACACCATCAAGATCGATCAGTCGTTCGTGCGCGCTAACGGCAAGGGCGCGCGCCCGGTGATCCTGCGATCGATCGTGGCGCTCGCCCACGATCTCGGCATGGAGGTGGTAGCCGAGGGCGCGGAAACCGATTCGGACGCGGTCGAGCTATATCAGCTCGGCTGCGAGTACGCGCAGGGCCAATACTTCGGGGAGCCGATGGACGCGGACGACGCCAAAGCCATGCTGCAGGACGACGCCGCGGTCGAGCAGAGCGATCCGGCCCCGCGCAAGCGCGCGGTGCAGTAGCCCGCAACTCGCTCATGCCCGCGCAAGCCGGCATCCAGTAACGCGTAAACTTGCGTTTGAAGCCAAAGCCGTGCGTCTCGCGCGAGCGTGTGATTACTGGATCGATGACGACCGAGCCCGCGCTCCGTGGGCGCCTTTAGCTCAGCCGCGTCCGGGGACGGATCCGAAGTGATCAAAGCGGTCGCTCTACGCGTGCCCGGCCTCGCTCGAGAGCATGCCCAGATCGATGCCGATCTTCTTGAGCGCTCGCTCGTATTTGCCGCCGACGTCTTGGCCGAAGATCAATTCGGCATCGGCCGCGCAATGCAGCCAGCCGTTGTGCTGGATCTCTTCCTCGAGCTGGCCCGGCGCCCAGCCGGCATAGCCGAGCGCCAGAATCGCGCTCCTCGGCCCCTCGCCGCGCGCGATTGCCTTGAGGATATCGAGCGTGGCGGTGAGGCAAACGCCCTCGTCAATCGGCAGGGTCGAGTTCTCGATGAAGAAGTCGCTCGAATGCAGCACGAAACCGCGCTGGGTGTCGACCGGTCCGCCCTTGAGCACCCGCACGCCTTCCGCGCGCCTGGGTAGCTGGATCGCGTCGGCTGCCGGGATGACGTCGAGCTGCACCAGCAGATCGCCAAAGCTGATATGCGCCGCCGGCTGGTTGACAATGATGCCCATCGCGCCCTCGCTCGAGTGGGCGCACACGTAAATGACGCTGCGGGCGAAGCGATCGTCGCCCATGGACGGCATGGCAATCAGCATCTGCCCGTCAAGAAAACCGCGCCGCGCGCTCCGGCGTTGCGAGCGGGAGCTGCCGGCTCGGCCCGGCGCCGCCGATTCGCCAGCCAGCGGATCGGGATCGCGCCGGGAGGATGGGCTCTCGCTGTCCTCTTGCGCGCCGGGCTTGCGAGTGAATTTCATGTCAAAATGCTACCTGATTGGCTGCCGATTGCAAACGACGCGGCCCTCGATGGAACTGGCTCCATTCTCTTGTTCATCTCGCCGATGCATGCTTCGTGCCATGAAGGGCCGTCTGCGACATCCTCATGCTGCATATGGGCCGTTTCGATCCGTGTTGCCAGCGCTGGCGCGCGCCGCTTGCGCTCCCGTTCACGATGAATTCAGTGGCGGGCCAGAAGTTTCCTTCCTAGATCGGCCTGCCATGAGCGTCCGCTCCAATCGGCTGCGACCCACCGCCGCGCCTGGCGTGATCGGCTTCTGCGCCGTCAGCCTCGTTGCCGCCAGCCACGCGATCGCGGCCGAGGACGCTTCGCGTTGGGACGGCGATGAGCGCAGCGCCGTGCGCCTCCTTGCGGCCGGCTCCGCACCGGAGGCGAGCGCGCCGCTGCGCGCCGGGATCGAGATCAGGCTCAAGCCCGGTTGGCATACCTATTGGCGCTATCCCGGCGACGCCGGCGTACCGCCGCGCTTCGACTTTGCCGGCTCGCAGAACGTCAAGGCGGTGAACGTGCGCTGGCCCGCACCACAGCCTATCCCGGAGCAGGGCCTCACCGCGATCGGCTATGTCGGGGACGTCATCTTGCCGTTGGCGATCGTGCCGCAGGATCGCGCCAAGCCGGTGATGCTGCGCGTGAAGCTCGACTACGCGGTGTGCGAGAAGCTGTGCGTTCCGGCCGAGGCGACGGCCGAGCTGGCGCTCCCCGCGGGCTCCGGCTCGCAGGAGGCCGCGCTCCGCGCCGCCGAGGCGCGAGTGCCGAAGAAGATCGCGCTCGGCGAAGGCGCCGCGCTCGCCATCACATCGGTGCGGCGGGAGGATGCAACCCCGCGGCCGCGCGTCGTCGTCGACGTCGCCGCGCCGGCGCAAACCAACGTCACCCTGTTCGCGGAGGGGCCGACGCCGGAATGGGCGTTACCGGTGCCGACGGCGGTCGGCGGCGCGCCGGCCGGCATGCACCGCTTCGTCTTCGAGCTCGACGGCGCGCCCCCCGGCGCCAGCTACCGCGGCGCCGCCGTCACGCTCACGGCACGTGCCGGCGAGGCCGCCATCGAGGTGGTCATCCGGCTCGACTGATTCGCCGAGCGTCTGGAGCATCCCCGATTGGAACGGCATGCGCTCCGGATTTTTTGACTTTGCGCATGTCCTTATCGGAAAACCGGTTCCCACTGTTCCGGGACATGCGCTATTTTGATGCCGCCGCCACCACGCTCGCCCCGGCGAGCGCCGGCGTCGGCCCAAACCGGCTCCACTTACAAGCGAGAGGATCGAACCATGCCCATCAAGGTCGGCGATCGAGTGCCCGAGGCGAAGTTTCGCGTGATGACGTCGGACGGGCCGGCGTGGAAGAGCACCGACGACATCTTCAAGGGCAAGAAGGTCGCGCTGTTCGCGGTCCCGGGCGCCTTCACCGGCACCTGCCACAAGATGCACGTGCCTTCGATCAGCCAGAACGCCGACGCCATCAAGGCCAAGGGCGTCAGCACCATCGTCGTCACCTCGGTCAACGACGTGTTCGTCATGGATGCCTGGAAGAAGGCATGTGCCGCCGACAAGCTCGAGTTCCTGGCCGATGGCAACGGCGACTTTGCCAAGGCGGTCGACCTCACCTTCGACGGCTCCGGCAACGGCCTCGGCACGCGCTCCAAGCGCTACTCCATGCTGGTCGAGGACGGCGTGGTGAAGAAGCTCAACATCGAAGAGGCGCCGGGCAAGGTCGAGGTGTCCGGCGGCGACGCCCTGCTCAAGCAGCTTTGATCGTTCGCGGCACGCCCCAGAAGTATTGACGGGTCACGGCCGGCTCGATGCCGGACGTCGACGTCTCATTGACGGGACGAGAGCCCCTGCCTCGGCAGGACCTCAACCAAGGCCTGGCGCGAGCGCCGCTCAGGCCGGGATTGCCGATCACCCCGCCGCGGCGCGGGTGAGCTCCTCGATTCGCTTCTGGTGGGCAATGGCAGCGCGGGCGCCGTCGGTCTTGGTGAGGAGATCGAGCGTCTGCTCCTCGTCCTCACGCACCGGGGTGAGCGCCTGGTCGGTGTAGCGGTGCCGGTTCGGGTCGCGCTCGATGCGGCGCTTGAGCCGGTACATCGACCAGATCGTCGAGACGAGCTTGAGATTGTTGGCGAGAAGCGCGCGGACGTAGCGCAGATGGAAGGCGAGCGCAGCTTCCGCCGGCAGCCCGGGACGCCGCTCCGAGATGTGCTTGAGCCGGAACAGGCCGCTTTGCAGCGGGTGCACCTTCTCGACCTGCATCATGGTCGTGAACTGCACCAGCACCTTGACGAAGCTCATGAGTGGGATGTTGGTGACCACCGCGCGCCGCAGCAGCGTCTCGATGTGCTCGGGCGTATAGTAGAGCGACCACGCCTCCTGATAGATCGCGTCGAGCTCGTTCCGGGTCATCTTGGGGTGATCGGTGACCGCGTGCTCGAGATCGTATTTGTTGAGGTCGCCGTCCATGTCGACACCCCGGCCCCACAGCACCTTGTGGTCCTCGGAGCCGGGAAGCGGGGTCAGGATGTTGAACTCCAGCATATCGAGCGGGAGCTCGCGCTGGATGATGGCGATGTCGCGCCGGATCGAGGCCGGCGTGTCGCCGGGAAAACCGAGGATGTAGCCGGCGTAGATGAAGATGCCCTGCGCCTTCCAGGCCAGCAGCATCTTGCGATATTCCGTGATCTTGTTCTGCTTCTTCTTGGCAGCGACCAGATTGTCCGGATTGACGTTCTCGAGTCCGATGAAGACGCGCGTCACGCCCGCGCGCCGCGACTTCTCTATGAAGTTCGGGATTTTGTGGCACATCGTGTCGACCTGGATCATCAGGCCGAGTGGGATCTTGTCGACCTCGCGCAGCTTGGCGAGCCGATCGTAGATCGCCTCCCACTCCCGGTTGCGCGCGAAATTGTCGTCGGTGATGAAGAAGCGCGAGATGCCCTGCGCCCAGTTGTCGCGCACGATCTTCTCGATGTCGTCGGGCGAGCGATAGCGCGATTTGCGGCCCTGCACGTTGATGATGGTGCAGAACGAGCATTGGAACGGGCAGCCGCGCCCGGCATCGAAGCTGCTGTTGGTGCCGGCGGTGCGGCGCACGAACTGGTGCGGCAGGAACGGGATCGGCGTGCCGCCGATCGACGGCAGGTCCTGCATGAAGTTGTAGAGCGGCTTGAGCCGGCCGGCCGCGGCGTCCGCCAGCACGAGGTCGAGCCGCTCCTCGGCTTCCCCGGCAAACATGGAGATCCCGAGCTCGCGTGCGCGATCGAGGTCGATCGCGGTGCCGTCGAGCATCGCCAGGCAGCCGGAGACGTGGAATCCGCCGAGCGCGACCGGCACGCCGGCGGCGCGGAACGGGCGCGCGATGTCGAGCGCGCGCGGGTACTGGTTCGACTGCACCCCCACCAGCGCCAGCAGGCCGAAGCCGCCATGGCGCCGGAAGCGCCGGATCAGCCGGGGAATGTTGACCCGCGTATTGGTCTCGTCGATGACCTCGATATCGATCTCGACGTCCGGGCCGAGCGCGTGCCGGCGCGCGCAGTCGAGCGCCAGGCCGTAGACCGAAGCCAGCGAGTTCGACGGGATCAATGCCCGCCACCACCGGATGACATAGCCGTCGTCGTGGTAATGCGACGGCTTGAGCAAGACGAGTTGAAAGCGGCGCTTGGCCGCCTTGTGCCGACTCAGCATCGCCATTCCGGACGGGCCCCCCGCGGACTCCTTTCGCCGGCGGCGAACGGAGCGCGGGGACTATACCATCCGGCCCGGGCAAATAATATCGACAATGGCGCCCTCCCCTGCCGCTACCCCCGCGGGCGCCTCAATCGTCGGCAGCGAGCGGCCGGATCGGCTGGCGGCCCGAACGCACAGCCGTCAGGCCCTCCCGCGCCAAGCGATCCGCCCGCTCGTTCAGGGCGTGCCCGGCATGGCCGCGGACCCAGTGCCAGCGCACGCGATGGCGGGCAAGCAGCGCGTCGAGCCGCTGCCAGAGGTCGATGTTCTTGACCGGCTTCTTGTCCGCGGTGCGCCAGCCGTTGCGCTTCCATTGCGCGAGCCAGGTCATCACGCCGTTGCGCAGATACTGGCTGTCGGTGTGCAGGTCCACGAGACACGGCCGCTTGAGCGCTTCCAGCGCGGCGATCGCCGCCATCAATTCCATGCGGTTGTTGGTGGTATGCGCCTCGCCGCCGCTGAGCTCCTTCTCATGATCGCCGAAGGCGAGGATCGCGCCCCAGCCGCCGGGGCCCGGGTTGCCGGAGCAGGCGCCGTCGGTGTGCACGATCACATGCGGCTCGTTCATGCCGCGATCCCGTAGTCGCGCGCGCTTTCGACCGCCTGGTGGAAGCGCAGCTTGCGGTAATATTCGAACGGGTCCTTCGGCCGCACCAGCGCGCCCGGCGGCACGTCGAACCAGTCCACCAGCCGCGTCAGCAGAAAGCGCAGGGCAGCGCCGCGCGCGAGCAGCGGCAGCGCAGCGCGTTCGGCGTCCGACAGCGGCCGCACCAGCGCGTAGGCCTGCAGCAGGTTCCTACCCTTGGTGACGTTGTAGGAATGATCGCTCTCGAAGCACCAGGCGTTGAGGCAGATCGCCACGTCGTAGGCGAGCGTGTCGGTGCAGGCGAAATAGAAGTCGATCAGTCCGGAGAGCTTGTTGCCGAGAAAGAATACGTTGTCCGGGAACAGGTCGGCGTGAATGATGCCCTGCGGTAGGTCGCGCGGCCAGGCGCGCTCCAGATGCGCGAGCTCGGCCGCCAGGAATGGCGCGAGGTCGGGGTGCACCTCGTTCGCGCGCGCGCTGCAACTCTGAAAGAGCGCCCGCCAGCCCGCAAGCGAGAGCGCGTTGGCGCGGCTCTTTCTGAAATCGAGGCCCGCCAGGTGCAGCCTCGCGAGCGCGCCGCCGAGCGCCGCGCAGTGGTTTGGCGTGGGCCGTCGGATCCACATGCCGTCGAGGAAGGTGATCACCGCCGCCGGGCGGCCCGCGATCCGTCCCAGCACCTCGTTCCTCCGGTTCTTGACCGGCTGCGGGCAGGTAATGCCGCGCGCGGCGAGGTGCTCCATGAGCGCCAGGAAGAACGGCACGTCCTCGGCGGCCACGCGCTTCTCGTACAGCGTCAGGATGAAATAGCCGCGGCTGGTGTGGACGAGGAAATTGGAGTTCTCAACCCCCTCCGCGATGCCCTTGTAGGCGAGCAGCTCGCCGATGTCGTAGTCGGCAAGAAAGGCCGCAAGCTCTTCCGCCGCGACGTCGGTATAGACCGCCACGTGCTGTCCTCAGGGATGTCCCGCCGGCGGGAACGGTGATCGGAATGCGGCGACCGGGAGCATGACGGGGTCTAGCGCCTGCGCCGGAAAAGTGGGAACCGGTCTTCCGACAACGACATGCGCAAAATCAAGAAGTCTGGGCTGCTCGGCGAGGATAGCGACGGCGCGGCGCCAGCCCAGCATTCATTCCGCCGCTTCGGGATCGCGCAGCGCCCGCGGCAGCGGGAAGAACATGTCCTCGTCCGCGGTGGTGATGGTCTCGACCGCCACCGTATAGCGCTCGGCGAATGCGCCAATCACCTCTTCCACCAGGACCTCGGGCGCGGAGGCGCCGGCGGTGACCCCGAGGCTTTGGATCAAGCCGAACACCGACCAGTCGATCTCCTTGGCGCGCTGCACCAGCGCGGCGCGCACGCAGCCGTTGCGCTCGGCCACCTCCTTGAGGCGCTGGGTATTGGAGGAATTGGGCGATCCCACCACGATCATGGCCTCGACCATGGGGGCCACCTTCTTGACCACCTCCTGGCGGTTGGTGGTGGCGTAACAGATGTCCTCCTTGTGCGGGCCGTGGATCTGCGGAAAGCGCGCCTTGAGCGCGGCGACCACGTCGGCGGTGTCGTCGACCGAGAGCGTCGTCTGCGTCACATAGGCGAGCCGGCTGGGGTCGCGCGGCACGAAGCTTGCGACCTCGTCGACCGACTGCACCAGCGTGATGGCCCCGGCGGGAAGCTGGCCCACGGTGCCGACCACCTCGGGGTGGTCGGCGTGCCCGATCAGCACGATCTCGCGCCCGCGTTTGTGATGGATCTCGGCTTCACGGTGCACCTTGGTGACCAGCGGACAGGTGGCATCGACCGCGAAGAAGTTGCGCCGCTGCGCCTCCGCGGGAATCGACTTCGGCACCCCGTGGGCTGAGAAGATGACCGGCGCCCCGGTGTCGGGAATCTCGTCGAGCTCCTCCACGAAGACCGCACCCTTGGCCTTGAGGCTTTCGACCACGTAGCGGTTGTGGACGATCTCGTGCCGGACATAGACCGGCGCGCCGTAGCGGGCGAGCGCCCGCTCGACGGTATCGATCGCGCGCACAACGCCGGCGCAGAACCCGCGCGGCGAGCACAAGAGCACCCGCAGCGGGGGCTTTTGCGCGGATTCGACGGCTGGGGACGCGGACATGCGGGCCTCGCTGGGCGTTCTCGCGGCGCCCTCGACATGGGGCTTGCGCCCCGCCCCTGTCAAGCGAGGGCGCCGTCACATCGGCGGCGCCGCCGCTCCTTCAGGTGTCATGCCCCGCGCAGGCGGGGCATCCAGTAACCTGTGGCCGGACGATCAAAGCACGCACCGGGTGGATAATGGATCGTCCGCCTTCGGCCTTCGCGTACGATGAGAGCTTGCTACTTCCCGCCCAGCCATGCCTCGTAGCGGGCATAGAGCTGCGTGGTCTGCGCGGCGCCGTCGTAATGGACGACCGGCGCGAGCCTGCGGCCGGCGGCGACCAGGCGCGCGGCCATGTAGCGGTAGGGCTGCGGATAGATCGAGAGGTCGCTTGCCGCGAACAGCTTGTCGAACTCTTCCGACGGCTCGACTGGATCGAGCCGGTCGCGCTCGTAGACGGCGGCGCGCTCCACGATCGCCCAGCGTCCCTCGCGGCGCTCGAGCCGGTCGAGGAAGCGCGCATGGGAGGTCATGTCGACGAGCACCCCGCCGATCCCCTGCCGCACCAGGATGACGACGTTGGTCTCGGCCAGCGCGCGCTCGCCGGCAACGCGTACCGTCGAGGGAAAGATCTGGTGCTTGGAGCGCTGCCCGGCGTCGAAGCTTTGCCGGCAGCGCTCGACGAATGCGCGAAACGGCCCGCTGAACCAGGACACGGCGATCTCGCCTTCCGGCACGAAGGTGGCGAGCAGTTGCGGCCACCTGCCCTGATCGCGATAGAGGCCCCAGCCCTGGATCAGCTCGGCGCAGGCATATTTGTCGTTGATGTCCATGTCGCTGTGGCTCCGCCCCGGTGAAAGTTGCACCAGCATGCAGGCGCCGGTCATGCCGCGCAATTGGATTTGCCGCAGTGCCCGCCTGCATGCAAAAGAAGCGGCATGAAAGCGATCGTGATCCACGAATACGGCCCGCCCGAGGTTCTGCGCTACGAGGAGGTGGCGGATCCCGTGCCGCGCCCGGGCGAGCTTCGCATCCGCGTGCATGCCGCGACCGTGAACCGCGTTCTCGACGTGAGCCTGCGCGCGGGCAAGGAGGGCGCGCGCGGACCCGTGCTTCCGCTCATCCCGGGGGTCGACTGCGCCGGCATCATCGACGCGGTCGGCGCCGGCGTCACGCGCTGGCGCGCACGCATGCACGTCGCCGCGGCCGGCGTCATGCCGCTCGAGATCTGCGGCGAGGACGGCGAGGGCTACCGCGGGCCGACCGGCATGATGGGGATCAAGCGACCGGGCGGCTTCGCCGAGTTGGTCGCGGTGCCGGCTTGCGCCGCGATCGAGTTACCCGACCGGCTCGACTTCCACCACGCCGCGGTGGTGATGCGCCACGTGCCGACCGGGTGGAACCTCCTGTGCAACGTCGCGCGGCTGAAGGCCGGCGAAACCGTGCTGGTCATGGGCGCCGGCGGCAATCTCGGCAGCGTCGGCATTCAGATCGCCAAGAACGTGATCGGCGCCAAGGTGATCGCCGCCGCCGGCTCGGCCGCCCGCGCCGCGCTCGGCCGCGCGCTCGGCGCCGACTGCGCGATCGATTACAGCCGCCAGGATTTGCACGCCGAGGTGATGGCGTTCACCGGCGGCAAGGGCGTTGACGTGCTCTACGACAATATCGCCAACCCCAAGGTGCTGCCGATCGCCTTTCGCTGCCTCGGGTTCGACGGCCGGCTGGTGACCGCCGGCGCGCATGGCGGGCCGAACGTCACCATCGATTTCTCCCACCTCTACCACAAGCGCATCACCATCAAGGGCCAGCCCGGCTACCACCCGCCCGACGTCGCGAAGTGCTTCGCCGCCGCCGCCGACGGCAAGATCAAGGCGCAGATCGAGCGCGTGCTGCCGCTGTCGCGCGCCGCCGAGGCGCACCGGCTGGTGGAGTCCGGGGAAGTCGCAGGCAAGATCGTGCTCGACCCGACGCAGGGTTAGTGCGCACGGTCACTTTTGACCAAGCTCGATCCGAGTTCCGCCCTCGGCACGAGGGCGAGCGGGTGCGCCGGGTCATGCATCGCGGCTTCCCCATTGCGCCGGGGTGGGCCGAGTGCCTATATTCCCGGCACTTCCGTCATCATTGATGACACCCAGGCTTCGCCTCCGAGGGGCGGGCGGAGCGCAGAGGAGATTTAACCATGGTTGCAGTCCCGCTGATGCCGAAAGCGACCGCCGTGTGGCTGGTGGAGAACACCGCGCTCTCGTTCGATCAGGTGGCGGATTTCTGCAAGCTTCACCCGCTCGAGGTGAAGGCGATCGCGGACGGCGACGCGGCGCAGGGCATCAAGGGACTCGATCCCGTGCTGACCGGGCAGCTCAGCCGCGAGGAGATCGAGAAGGGGGTCGCCAATCCCGACTACCGGCTCAAACTGCTCGACCCCAAGGTCCGCCTGCCCGAGGCCAAGAAGAAGAAGGGCCCGCGCTACACCCCGGTGTCGCGCCGCCAGGACCGGCCCAACGCCATCCTCTGGCTGGTGCGCAATCATCCCGAGCTCAAGGACAGTCAGGTCATGCGCCTCGTCGGCACCACCAAGTCGACGATCCAGGCGATCCGCGAGCGCACGCACTGGAACGCGTCGAACCTGCAGCCGATGGACCCGGTCACGCTCGGCCTGTGCTCGCAGATCGACCTCGATCTGGAGGTGCATCGCGCCGCCAAGGAGAAGCCCGTCGACGCGGAGGCCCAGGGCGCCACCTTGCTGCCGGCCTCCGAAACGACGCTGCGGCGGGAGTCCGAGCCCGAGGCGCCGAAGAAGCCCGACGACGAGCTCAACGTCGACGCCGTGTTCGCCAAGCTCAAGCAGATCGGCGGCAAGCAGGAGTAGCGGCATCGTTCGCCCGACGCATCGACTCCCTGTCGTCCCCGCCCAAGCGGGGACACACATCGTGCAACAAACTCCGGCCTCCGGAATACTGGATCCCCGCTTGCGCGGGGATGACGACCTTGGCGCTGGCGGGATTGGCGAGCCCGACGTGCGCGCCAGCGTTCACCCCAATTCGAACGTGGTGACGCCGAACACGCGCTCGAGCCGGAGCGGACGGATCGCGCCGGTATACATGCGCGCGGTCTCGAACACCGGTGAAAGCCCCCAATCCTTGGCGAGCGCGACCGCCGCCGCATTGACGCTGGGAACGTCGAGAAAGATCTCGCCGCCGCCAACGCCCGCGACGAGCGCCGCCAGCACGGCCTCGGCGCCGGCGCGGTCGTCGGCGACGAGCGGGCCGATCTTGTAACCCACGCGGCACGGACGGATCACGCCCCAGGCCGCAAGC
>DATBKV010000197.1:0-5781 GCA_036555745.1 Xanthobacteraceae bacterium
CCAAAGGGTACGTTCCCACGTGTTACTCTCCCGTCTGCCGCTCCCCTTGCGGGGCGCTCGACTTGCATGTGTTAGGCCTGCCGCCAGCGTTCGCTCTGAGCCAGGATCAAACTCTCAAGTTGGATGAGAACTTTTCCCGGCTGATCACAACGTTTGACGAGGTCCCACGCCTTCTCCATGCGCGCTCACGCGCGCGCGATGTTGTG
The DNA here is from genome assembly GCA_036555745.1 of Xanthobacteraceae bacterium. Classification (GTDB taxonomy): domain Bacteria; phylum Pseudomonadota; class Alphaproteobacteria; order Rhizobiales; family Xanthobacteraceae; genus VAZQ01. Next base: position 207 of record DATBKV010000197.1, read on the forward strand.
CACCGCACGCGCCTGCCGCTTGCAGGACAAGGGTGTTGACCTGAAACGTCGACCGCCGAAGTCTCGTCCGGCCGCACCCATCGAAGATAGCGCCTCGACAGGACGCGGCCCGCAGGGACTCCGCCGTCCACGTTTCTCTTTCTTCCGATTCACCTGTCAAACAGCCCGGGACCCGAGGGTCCCGCCCTCCGGCGAACCGGAGAGCCGTCGAAGCCTAGGGCCTCCGATTGGATCGGAAGCCTGATCACCGAATATCAGTGAGGAGCTTCGAAGACGCGCCGTCGCACCGAGGCGGCGGCGTGCCGAATGAAGTTTTATATAGGCTTTCGACGGCCAGCCGTCAACTCCCGCGGCGGCCAAAATGCACGCTCCCAGCCGCGCTCGGCAACAGCCAGCTTCCCCTGAAATATAGGGGGCTTACAGCACGCGCCAAGGCCCATGGACGCCGTACTGCGGCCACATTCCTCCGCCCCTCTAGGCGTCGCAGTGGGAGGTGTCACTTCGGGGGGAAACTGCGCCGGCGTCCCACATTCCGGGCGGACGGCGTCACCCAACGATTAGGCCAGAAGACTTGGACGCGGTCGTCGACGGACCGTGAAGCAGCGGCGTGCGGCCGTTCCTTCATGTCGACGCCCGTCGTCCCGGTCGCGTTCGGCACCTTCGGTGTGTGGCGGTGAACCGCCCGCGGGCGCGGGCGGAGGGGACGTCGGGCTTGGAGCAGAGCAAGCGGCGCGCGGCATTTCGTTCGAGCTGGGAGGCCGAGCGTATCGATCTCGGCAACGAGCCGCCGTTGTCCGTGGACGGCGAGAGCACCCCGCTGGTCGACCGCCATCGCATCTCGGTGCAATGGTTCAGCGGCACCATCCTCGCGGGTCTGTGCGGTGCTGCGCTGATGAGCGGCGCGGTCTTTGCAGCCCTTGACGGAGAAACCAACTTCGCCACGGTGCCGGAGCGGGTCGAGGCTGCCCTGCGTGGCGCCGTCGCCGGGGTCGTCGATCGCGTCGCCAACGTGGCGCGCAAGGCCGACCGACTGCCGCCCCCCGGCGAGGCCAATGGCACCCGCCAGATTATCCGCGTCTCCACCACCGCCCGCGGCAGCGGCAACCGCGAGATCGTGCGGGTGCGGCCCTTCATCCGGGTTGCGGGCAACCTCTCGCTCTCCGTGTCGGAGCTCTCCGCCAACATTCCTCCGTTCAACCCGCAGAAGATGCTCGCCCGATCCGAGGGCATCCCGGCGAGCGCGGAAGATGCCGCCGGCGCCGAGCCGGACGCGGAGGTGTCGTTTGTCACGCGCGACCTTGCCTCGGTGCTGCCGCGGGCGAAGATCGCGGCGGTCGCCTCGCTCGAAGACGTGCTCGCGCGCGTGCGCGAAACCGCCAATTGGGACGGCCACTCGGTACAACGATCGCCCTTGCTCGCGAGCGCGATGCCGTCGCTGCTCACGGCCTACGCGCCCGAGCGCCACGGCGATCCCTATGCCGGCTTCGAGCCCCGCATCGTTCCCGAGAACGTGACGCTGCTCCCCAAGACCACTGCGCAGGTCACCGGCGGGAATGCCTGGAGCGAGCGCACCATCGTCCTCAAGAAGGGAGATTCCGTCTCCGCCATCCTGCGCGAGCTGGGCGCGACGCCCGACGAGGTGAAGGCGATCACGACGGCGTTCGGCGGGCGGGGAAAGGACAGCAGCCCGCGGGACGGGTACAAGTTGCGCGTCCTCCTCGCTCCCGGAAGCGACGGCAGCCGGCTGCGGCCGGTGCGCGTCATCGTTGCCACCGATACCAACATCGAGGCGATGGTGGCATGGTCGGAGATGGGCAAATACGTCGCCGTCGACGTGCGCAGCGCCAACACCGTGGCCTCATCCGCCAGCGATGACGACGATGACGGCAAGGGCGTGCGGCTCTATCAGAGCATCTACGAGACCGCGCTGCGGGATCACGTGCCGCGGCCGGTCATCGAGGACCTGGTCCGCATCTATTCCTACGACATCGACTTCCACCGCAAGGTCCAGCCCGGCGACTCGTTCGAGATCCTCTACGCCGGCGAGGACGAGAACACCAACGACAACAGCAAGCCGGAGATCCTGTTCGCGCTGCTCACGACGGGAGGGGAAACGCGCAAGTTCTACCGCTACCAGACGACCGACGACAACCTCGTCGACTACTACGACGAGAGCGGCAAAAGCGCGAAGAAGTTCCTGGTGCGCAAGCCGGTCGCCGACGGCAATATCACGTCCGGCTTCGGCGGCCGTAACCATCCTCTTCTCGGCTACATGAAGATGCACACCGGAGTCGACTGGGGCTCCGCCACCGGCACCGCCGTATTCGCCGCCGGCAACGGAGTGATCGAACAGGCCGGATGGGAGGGCGGCTACGGCAAGTACATCCGCATCCGCCACGCCAACGGCTACGAGACCGCCTATGGCCATCTCTCGGCGTTCGCGCGCGGCATGGGGACAGGCAAGAAAGTGCGCCAGGGCCAGGTGATCGGCTATGTCGGCTCGACCGGCCTGTCCACCGGCGCGCATCTGCATTTCGAGATCCTGATCAACGGTCGGTTCGTCGATCCGATGAAGATTAAGCTGCCGCGCGGCCGGGTGCTGGAGGGTCCCCTGCTCGCGGGCTTCGAACGCGAACGCGGCCGGCTCGACGCCATGATGACGCGCGCGGTGCCGTCGCATTTTGCGCAAGCCAGATGAGGCAAGCCGACGACGGACCAGACAGGTCCGCTCTCAGCCGCGGCGTCGTCGCCCGTTATTGCCGGAGCATGATCTTGTCCGAAAACCGGTACCCACTTTTCGGGATCATGCTCTAGGCCGCGGCTGCGAGCTTGCCGTTGAAGGCGAGCCCTTGCTTGTCTGCTGAGATGACGACCTTCTCGCCGTCCTTGACGCGCCCCGACAGGATCAGCTCGGAGAGCGGGTCCTGCACCGACTTCTGGATGACACGCTTGAGCGGTCGTGCCCCATAGGCCGGATCCCAGCCCTTCTCCGCCAGCCAGTCGCGTGCCGACGGCTCAAGCACGATGCTGATCTTGCGGTCCTCGAGCAGCTTGGCCAAGCGTGCCATCTGGATGTCGACGATCTTGGTCATGTCGCTGCGCTTGAGGCGGTGGAACAGGATGATCTCGTCGACGCGATTGAGGAATTCCGGCCGGAAGTTCGCCCGCACCACGGCCATGACCTGATCGCGCACGGCGTCCGTGTCCTGGCCTTCGGGCTGATTGGCCAGATATTCCGAGCCCAGATTCGAGGTCATCACGATGAGCGTGTTTCGGAAGTCCACCGTGTGGCCCTGGCCGTCGGTGAGGCGGCCGTCGTCGAGCACCTGCAGCAGCACATTGAACACGTCGGGATGGGCCTTTTCGATCTCGTCGAACAGCACCACCTGATAGGGCCGCCGCCGCACCGCTTCGGTGAGCGTGCCGCCCTCCTCGTAGCCGACATAGCCGGGCGGCGCCCCGATCAGACGCGCGACCGAGTGCTTCTCCATGTACTCCGACATGTCGAGGCGGACCATCGCAGTTTCATCGTCGAACAGGTATTGCGCCAGCGCCTTGGTCAGCTCGGTCTTGCCGACGCCGGTCGGTCCCAGGAACATGAACGAGCCGATCGGCCGGTTGGGATCCTGCAAGCCGGCGCGCGCGCGGCGCACCGCTGTTGAAACCGCCTTGACGGCCTCCTCCTGACCGATGACCCGCTTGCCCAGCTGCTGCTCCATGCGCAGCAGCTTCTCCTTCTCGCCCTCCAGCATCTTGTCGACCGGGATCCCGGTCCAGCGCGATACCACCTGCGCCACGTGATCGGCAGTGACTGCCTCCTCGACCATGGCACCCTTGCCTTCTGCCGCCTCGATGCTCTTGAGCTTCTTCTCGATGTCGGGAATGCGGCCATAGGCGAGCTCGCCGGCGCGCTGGTACTCGCCCTTGCGCTGGGCGTTCGCAAGCTCGATCCGCAGGTGATCGAGCTCGGTTTTGAGCTTCGCGGCGTCCGAAAGCTTTTCCTTCTCCGACTTCCAGCGCGCCGTAAGATCGGCGGAGCGCTTCTCGAGCGTGGCCAGCTCCTTCTCCAGCCGCTTGAGCCGCTCCTTCGAGCCGGGATCGCTCTCCTTCTTGAGCGCCTCCTGCTCGATCTTGAGCCGCACGATTTCGCGATCGATCGAATCGAGCTCCTCGGGCTTGGAATCGACCTGCATCTTGAGCCGCGCCGCCGCCTCGTCGATCAGGTCGATGGCCTTGTCCGGGAGAAAGCGGTCGCTGATGTAGCGATGCGACAGGGTCGCGGCCGCCACCAGCGCCGAATCGGTGATGCGGACGCCGTGATGCTGTTCGTAGCGGTCCTTCAGCCCGCGCAGAATCGAGATCGTATCCTCGACGCTCGGCTCGTTGACGTAGACCGGTTGAAAGCGCCGGGCGAGCGCCGCGTCCTTCTCGACGTGCTTCTTGTACTCATCGAGCGTGGTCGCCCCGACGCAATGCAGCTCCCCGCGCGCGAGCGCCGGCTTGAGCAGGTTGGAGGCGTCCATGGCGCCTTCCGCCTTGCCGGCGCCGACCAGCGTGTGCATCTCATCGATAAACAGGATGATGCCGCCCTCCGACGACGTCACCTCCTGCAGTACCGCCTTGAGCCGCTCTTCGAACTCGCCGCGGTATTTCGCGCCCGCGATCAACGCACCCATGTCGAGCGCGAGCAGCTTCTTGTCCTGCAGGCTCTCCGGCACGTCGCCGTTGACGATGCGTTGCGCCAGGCCTTCGACGATCGCAGTCTTGCCGACGCCGGGCTCGCCGATAAGCACCGGGTTGTTCTTGGTGCGGCGCGAGAGCACCTGAATAGTGCGCCGGATCTCCTCGTCGCGGCCGATCACCGGATCGATCTTGCCGTCGCGAGCGGCCTGGGTGAGGTCGCGCGTGTACTTTTTCAGCGCGTCATAGGCATTCTCGGCCGAGCTCGTGTCGGCGGTGCGGCCTTTGCGCAAGGCATTGATGGCGGCATTGAGGTTTTGCGGCGTAGCCCCCGCGGCCGCCAGGATCCGGCCCGCCTCGCTGTCCTTCTCCAGCGCGAGCGCGAGCAACAGGCGTTCCACGGTGACATAGCTGTCACCGGCCTTTTCAGCGACCTTCTGCGCCTGATCGAACACGCGCGCCAGCGCAGGCGCCAGATAGATCTGTCCGGCGCCGCCGCCCGATACCTTGGGCATCTTGGCCAGCGCGGCCTCGACCGCCGAAAGCGCCTGGCGCGAATTCCCCCCGGCCCGGTCGATTAGTCCGCTCGCCAACCCCTCCGGATCGTCGAGCAGAACCTTGAGCAGATGCTCGGGGGTGAACTGCTGATTGCCCTCGCGCAAGGCCCGCGATTGGGCGGATTGAACGAAACCGCGCGCGCGGTCGGTGAATTTCTCGAAATCCATATCATCTCCCTCGGCCTGTCCCTCCCGCCCATGCGGCGCGGGCGGGGCATCCTCAATGGGCGCGATCCCGGCGGGTCACCTAAGCCGAATAGCCACGTGGGATCAATTGCCCCTGGATCGAACAGCGCTCGACACATTGCTATGTGGGGACCGGCAATTCGGTGCGGTAG
>DATBKV010000198.1:0-15461 GCA_036555745.1 Xanthobacteraceae bacterium
CCGCTGCTCGATGAACTGGCTGACCGCTGCCGCGGGAGAGCCGCGATCGGCGAGCCGCACGTCGGCGAAGGGACCGAGCGCGCGAGTGAGATAATAGGTGGAAGCGAGCAGCGGCTGCGCGGTATCGGCGGTGACGTGGAACAGCACGATGAGGCCCTTGCCGCGGCGCTGGGCGGTGACCAGTGGCGTTCCGTCGGCGAGCGTCGCCCAGGTGCGCTCGGTCAGCGTGGCATCGGGCTCGGCCAGCACCTGCCGGCTCACGGTGACGTCGGTCGGCACGGTCATGCCGAAGAACGGGCTTTCGCGCGTGAAGGCACTGAGCTGCTGCGGCTGCTCCCACGACAGGCTGCCGCCGAGGATGCGTCCGCCGCGCCTGAGCTTCACCGGCACGAGGTCGTCGTCGGCCGCGGCCAGCCGCGGTCCGGCGAAACGCACGAGCACGCCGCCCTCCTCGATCCAGTGCGTGAGCGCCTCGCGCGCCTCCGAGACGTTGCCCACGTCGGCGAGGATGAGCATCGGCACGTGCTGCTCGATGAACTGGTTCACCGCCAGCGCGGGCGAGCCGCGCTCGGCCAGCCGCACGTCGGCGAACGGTCCGAGCGCGCGCGTGAGATAGTAGGTGCCCGCAAGCAGCGGCTGCGCGGTGTCGGCGCTCGCGCCAGTGACCACGCCGATCGCGCGCCGCCGCCAGCGCTTGTCGAGCAGCGCCACCGCGCCGGCCGAGCGCTCGCCGGCGATCTCGAGCCGCGCGATATCGTTGCGGATCTCGACCGGCAGGGTGAGCTCGGCGTCGGCCTCGCGCTCGCCCGGCTTGAACGTGAACCCGGCATCGCCCAGCGGCAGGCCCTTGAGGTCGAGCGCGCGCACCGTGCCGCTCTCCTCGCCGCCGCCCGCCGCGCGCAGCACCTTCATGCTGAGCGCGCCGGCGGCGTTGTCCGCGCTGGAGAGCGCGCGGGCGCCGGCGACGCCGCCCTCGATAACGGTGATGGGACGTTGCCCGATCAGGCGTGCGAGCGCGGCGACGAAATCGCTGCCGCCGCCGAGATCGACGCCGTCGCTCAGCCAAATGAGCTCGACGTTCGGTGTGGTAGCGAGGAAGCGGCCGAGCGCCGGCAGCGCATCCGCGCGCTCGACCGCGTGCGGCTTGGGCTTGAGCTGCTTGATCCGCACGCGCGCGGCCGCCGGCGTCTCGAACGAGATCTCGCGGGTCGGCTCGGACAGCGGGATTAGCGCGACGCCGCGGTTGTCCGCCTGCGCGCGCGCGATCAGGTCCTCGGCCGTGCGCATGCGCGTGTCCCAGGTGCCGGCGGCGGGGAAGCCGTCGTCGATCAACAGCGCGAGCGGCGCCTTGGCGGTCGAGGTCGCGACCGGCGGGTTCCACAACGGGCCGGCGGCGGCGATGATGACGAGCGCGGCCAGCGTCAAGCGCAGCAGCGTGAGCCACCACGGCGTGCGCCGCGGCGTCTCCTCCCGCGGCGCGATGTCGAACAAGAGCCGCGTCGGTGGAAACGCGATGCGGCGCGGCTGCGGCGGAATGAGCCGCAACAGCCACCACAGCACCGGCAGGCTGAGCAGCGCGAGCAGCACGAGCGGCTGCGCGAAACCAAGCGGCAGCCATGACATCATGCGGGCCTCGCCGGTTGCCGCGCCACGCGCGGGCGGCCGCTGATCATCGCGCCGGGAGGCGGCGCGCCGAGCCGCGCGTGCAAGGCGAGTAGGAGCTCGGTCGCCGGGCGGTCGGTGCGGTGGATGGTGAAGCTCCAGCCGAGCCGGTCGGTCTCCGCCCGGATGGCGGCGCGGTGGCGCGCCACGCGCGCCTCGTAGTCGGCCCTCCAGGCCTCGGCGCGGCCGGCGGTGATCGATCCCGCGCCCTCGGGCTCGATGAACTCGACCCGGCCGGAGTAGGGAAAGGTTTCCTCCGCCGGGTCGACGATCTGCACGATGTGGCCGTGCGCGCCGGTCGAGGAAAGCTGCGCAAGCATGCTGCGCACTTCCACGATCGGGCTCCAGAAATCCGCCACCACCACGATCTCGGCGAGTGCGGAAGGCGCGAAGGCGGGCGGCAGGCTCGGGCGCTCGGCGACGTCATGGACAATGGCGTTCGCCATCTTGTCGAGCACGTTGCGGCTGCCGGTGGGCCGCATCAGCCCGGGCATGCCGACGCGCTCGCCGGCCTGCACCAGGATCTCGGCGAGCGCGAAGGCGACGATGAGGCAGCGCTCGAGCTTGGAATCCTGCGCGAGCTGCGAGCGAAACTGCATGGAGGGCGAGCGGTCGGGCCAGAGCCAGACGGTGTGCGCAGCTTCCCACTCCTGCTCGCGCACATAGAGGTGCTCGTCGCGCGCGGAGCGGCGCCAGTCGACGCGTCGCGCCGGCTCGCCCGACAGGAAGCGGCGGTACTGCCAGAAGTTTTCCCCCGGTCCCGCGCGCTTGCGGCCGTGCAGCCCGTGGATGACGGTGGCGGCGATGCGGCGAGCCTCGAGGATGAGACGCGGCAGCGTTTCCGCAAGCGAGCGCGCCTCGCCGCTCGCCTGCTGGGTGGCCCTGATCTCGACCTTGTCCGCGCCTCGCCTCGCCGCCATGCGATTCTATCCGATGCGCGTCTTGAGCTTGCCGATGACGCCTTCGACGCTCTCGCCGTCGGCGCGCGCGGCGAAGGTGACCGCCATGCGGTGCTTGAGGATCGGCTCGGCCATGGCAAGGACGTCGTCGATCGAGGGCGAAAGCCGTCCGTCGATGAGCGCGCGCGCGCGCGCCACCAGCATCAGCGCCTGGCTGGCGCGCGGGCTCGGTCCCCAGGAGATCAGCTTGCCGAGCTCCCCGCTCTCCGGTCCGGGACGCGCCGCCCGCACCAGCGTCAAAATGGACTCCACAACCGATTCCCCGACTGGCAGGCGACGCACCAGGCGCTGGGCACCGAGCAACTCGTCGGCGCTCATGGTCGGCTTCGGCTTGCTCTCTTCCGCGCCGGTGGTGTCGAACACGATCTTCCGCTCGGCGTCGCGGTCGGGGTAGTCGACATCGATCTGCATCAGGAAGCGGTCGAGCTGCGCCTCGGGCAGAGGATAGGTGCCTTCCTGCTCGATCGGATTCTGGGTTGCGAGCACGTGGAAGGGGCGCGGGACGTCGTGACGCGTGCCGGCCACCGTGACGTGGTGCTCCTGCATCGCCTGCAGCAGCGCCGACTGGGTGCGCGGGCTCGCCCGGTTGATCTCGTCGGCCATCAACAGCTGGCCGAAGATGGGACCGGGGAGGAAGCGGAAACTGCGCATGCCGCCCGGACTCTCCTCCAGCACCTCGCTGCCCAGGATGTCGGAAGGCATCAGATCCGGAGTGAACTGGATGCGGCGCGCGTCGAGCCCGAGCACCACGCCCATGGTCTCCACCAGCTTGGTCTTGGCCAGGCCGGGAAGGCCGATCAGCAGCGCGTGCCCGCCGCAGAGCACGGTGATCAGCGCCTGCTCGACCACGCGCTCCTGTCCAAAGATGACGTTGCCGATGGCGGCCTTGGCGGCGGCGACCTGGGCCCCCGTCGCTTCGGCTTGGCGCACGATCATGTCTTCGAGCTTTTCCAGCCCTTCGGTGGCCGTCATGGCATTCCGACTCCTCATCAAGCCGTTGTTAGCCGCTGGCGTTTGGACCCGCCAATATCGAATGTCGATCGCTGCTTATCGCGGCGGTTCGGCTCTGTCCAAGAAACGTGCCAAAATTCATATGACAACCGCGCGGCGCGCCGAATCCATCTGGCATCTCTACAAGCTACGCCATTCCGCCGCCGCTGCGATCCGCCGCGGTCAAGACCTGGCCGCCTTCGCCCCGGCACCGCCCGGACCGAAGTGCCGTGAACGCTTGGAGTTTTTGAGCTTTTCCGGTCCGATCCGGGCCTGCGGGCCACGGTGGATAAGCGTGCTTGCGATCACGATCGCGGAACAAACAGCCGGTCACCCGCACAAGTTCCCGACAAACCATGGCGAAGGCAGGGCGGCCGGCGGCGGCTCAATTGATCGTGACATGGGCTGCCGAAAGCTTGCGCGGGGCTGCCGGTGGCGGGGGCCCGTCCGTCCGTGCCTTGAAGTCGGGATTCGGGGCGGCTCATACTCAATGCGAGGGGCAGACGGCATGGCGCAGGAGACGAGGGATATAAAAGAGGCCGGGCGCGGTTTGGACGCCATCGCCGGCGCGGCACGCGCGGCGGCGAGCAAGGGCACGCCCCCCGTGCATCTGTGGAATCCGCCATTTTGCGGCGATCTCGACATGCGCATCGCCGCGGACGGCACCTGGTACTATCTCAAGACCCCGATCGGACGGGCGGCGCTGGTCAAGCTGTTCGCCTCCGTGCTCAGGCGCGAAGGCGACAAATACTTCCTGGTCACCCCGGTCGAGAAATGCGGGATCGCCGTCGACGACGCGCCGTTTCTCGCGGTCGAGCTCGAGCGCGAGGGAGGCGGTCCCGCGCAAGTGCTGCACTTCCGCACCAATGTCGACGACTGGGTGGCGTGCGGCCGCGACCACGCGCTTCGGTTCGAGCAGGAGCCGCCACCCGGAGGGCTCAAGCCATACCTGCACGTGCGCCGCGGCTTGTGGGCCAAGGTGACGCGCGCGCTGTTCTACGATCTTGTCGAGTTGGGCGAGGAGCGCGAGGTCGCAGGCCGACGCATGTTCGGCGTCGCTTCGGGCGGGGAGTTCTTCACCATGGCGCCGGCCGACAACCTCAAGGATCTGTTCTGATGGAGCCGGCAGTCGCGCCCTGGGAGAGCGGCGACGATTTCTTCAGCCGCGCCCGCGCGCGGCTTTCGCTTGAGGTGCCGGCGGGATTGAGTGATCACGCGGTAGAGGTGCGGCGCGGCGATCTCGATCTCGATCCCGCGCTGTGGGAGCGCGCCGGCGTCAAGGCGACACGGCCCGCCGCCGTGCTCGTCCCGGTCGTCGGCCGGCCCGAGCCGACGGTGCTGCTGACCCAGCGCACCGAGCTTCCAAGCCATCCCGGGCAGATCGCCTTCCCCGGCGGCAAGATCGACCCGCACGACGCCACCCCTGCCGACGCTGCCATGCGCGAAGCCGAGGAGGAGATCGGCCTTCCGCGCGCGCTGATCGAGCCGATCGGCTATCTCGACCTCTACCTGACATTCTCCGGCTACCGCATCCTGCCGACGGTCGCGCGCGTTCGTCCCGGGCATACGCTGGTGCTGTGCGAGGCGGAGGTCGCCGACGCCTTCGAGGTGCCGCTGGCGTTCCTGATGGACGTGCAGAACCATGCTCTGCACAGCCGCGACTGGAAGGGCGTGACGCGAAGATACTACGCCATGCCGTTCGGGGAGCGTTACATCTGGGGCGTGACGGCCGGCATTTTGCGCAATCTGTACGAACGCATCTACGCGCAATGAGACCGCAGCACGCGTTGTGCGGCGGCGGCTTCCGCCGCGGCGTCCGTGCGGGCGTGGCGCAAGCTTGCATGCGGGCCGCCGATGCACAGTGCCGCAGGAGTCGCATGGCAATGCCGGGATAACTAATATGCGCTTGGCGATTCTCGCGCTGGGCTCGTGCAGTTGGGCTTCGGGTTGCGCCGGGCGCGGACCGGGAGCGGGCTCACGCCGCAACCGTGCGCGCCCGGGACACGAGAGCGATGATCCGCCCAGTCCTTACCGAAGTCGCCCTGTTTCTGGCGCCGTTCGTCGTCTACGCGATCTTCCTTTGGGCGACGCGGGCAGGGGTGCTGCATCCGGAGGCCTGGACCGTGCCGCGAATCGCCTGGCTGGTCATCGTGGCGTTCGTTCTCATGATCGGCAGCTTCGTCCTGCTCGCGCATTGGGGCGGCTCGCAGCCGGGGTCGACCTATGTTCCGGCCCATGTCGAGGACGGCCGGTTCGTGCCGGGGGAGACCAAGTGACCGACATGCGCGTCGACGCCGCCTGGCTCAGGGAGGCGCCGCTGTGCGATTTGCTCGCCGCGCTCGACCGTGACGGCGAGGAGGCGCGCGTGGTCGGCGGCGCGGTGCGCAACGCGCTGCTCGCGGAGCCCATCGGCGACATCGACATCGCCACCACCGCGCTGCCCGAGGAGGTCATCCGCCGCGTTCAGGCGGCCGGCTTCAAGGCGGTGCCGACCGGCATCGAGCACGGCACCGTTACGGTGGTGGCGGCCGGTCGGCCGTTCGAGGTCACCACGCTGCGCGAGGACGTCGAGACCTTCGGACGCCACGCCAAGGTGGCGTTCGGGCGCGACTGGAGGCGCGACGCCGAGCGCCGCGACTTCACCATCAACGCGCTCTCGGCATCGCGCGATGGCATCGTCCACGACTATGCCAGCGGGCTCGCCGACATCGCGGCGCGGCGCGTGCGTTTCATCGGCGACCCGGCGCAACGCATCGCCGAGGACTACTTGCGCATCCTGCGCTTCTTCCGTTTTCACGCCGCCTATGGCGAAGGCGCGCCCGATCCCGCCGGCCTCGCCGCCTGCATCAAAGCGCGTGCCGGGCTCGAGCGGCTGTCGCGCGAGCGCGTGCGCATGGAGGTGCTCAAGCTCCTCGTCGCCCGGCGCGCGCTGCCGGCCCTCACGGTGATGACGGAGACCGGCCTGCTCGAGCAGGTGCTCGGCGGCGTGCCGCTGCTGGCGAGCTTCGGCAACATGGTGAAGCTCGAGCACGCGCTGGCACTCGCGCCGGACGCGGTCCGCCGCCTCGGCGCGCTTGCGGTCGCGGTCGCCGAGGATGCCGAGCGGCTGCGCGAGCGCCTGCGGCTGGCCAATACCGAATACGAACGGCTGGCGTCCCTGGCCGAGCACTGGCAGCAGATCTCGCGGCAATGGGACGAGCAGCGCGCGCGCGAGCTACTCTATCGCCTCGGCCGCGAGCGCTTCACCGATCGCGTGCTGCTGGCCTGGACGCGTTCGCCGGAAGGCGTCACCGATCCGGCCTGGCGCGCGCTCGCAACCTTGCCCGCGCGCTGGAGCGCGCCTGACTTTCCACTCAAGGCCGCGGATTTCCTCGCGCGCGGCGTGCCCAGGGGGCCGCGGCTCGGCGCGGTGCTGGCGGCGGCAGAGGCGGCGTGGATCGCGGCCGGCTTTCCGCGCGAGGCGGCGGCACTGGCGGCGATCGCGGACGCGGCAGTGGCTGAGATCGGCTGAGGCCGGCCGCCCGGCGTCGGCCGGGCGTGCGCGGGGTGCGGCGCAGCGCATGCGCGAGCCCGTGGCAAGAAGGCGCAACGAAAGATGGTCGGGAGACCGATCAGTCGCTACATTTGCGGTCATGATCAGCAAGCGCCGCCCCGCCGATATCGCCCGCCGCTCGGCGCAGGCGCTCGCCGGCCGCAAGCAGCAGCGCGACGCCTTCCGGCGCGAGACCTTCGCGCTGCCGCGCGAGGCGGCGCGGCAAAAGGCGCGCGAGATGTTTCGCCGCTTTCCCAAGGCGGCTTACATGACCGAGATCGAATCCTGGCGCGTGCTGCCTGGCGATCGCATCGAGTTCACGGTGCGGCGGCTTCCGAGCGCGGATTGAGCCCGAGGCGCCGGCGCGCGCCCCCTGCTCAAGGGCCGATGATATCGACGATCCTTCCGTCGGAGGGATTCACGATCAGCAGCGTGCCGCCGGCAATCGCGTATTTGTAGCCTCGCACCATCGGGATCTGCCGGGTCACATTCGCCGGCATGCTGTGAAGCATGATCGTGGAGGGGACCGCCGCATAGATCGAGGGCGCGAACGCGGACGGCGGCTGCCGCGCCGCAACCGCGCTTGGCTTCGCCAGATGGTGCCAGATCAAGTACTCCTGGGCCGTGGTCAAAGCGACCTCGTCCGAGAGTGGGGCCGGGACGCCGCCGAGGGCGGCGTACGCGAGGCCGTTGCTGCAGAGCAGCAGCACGGCCGTCATCGCGCACCGATAGGATCGCATTTCGCTCTCCCAAATCGTCGGGCTCGTCGCTCTCCCAAATCGCCTGCCTGGCGCTATTGAATCAATCGGCGAGCGCGGCGCAGGTTTCATTACAAGTTGGTCATTGAACTGTGCGCATGCGCCGCATGGGCGAGGAGCGGGCTCAGCGCGTGGCGATCTCCCCGGGCCTCGGCGCCCGGCCGCTTGGTCGCTTCCCTGGCCCGCGCCTCACCTGCGGCAAACCTGGACGGCCCGCTGCTATAAGGCATGCCGCATGCTCGAATCGCTATCGGCCGGAATCGCCGACATCTCCCTGCCCGAGCTCGCGCTGATCGCGGGCATGGCGCTCGTCGCCTCGATCCTGGGCGGCGTCGCGGGCTACGGCACCGGCGCGCTGATGCCGTTGGTGCTGGTGCCGATCGTGGGGGCCGAGCCGGTGGTGCCGATCCTCTCGCTCTCGGCGCTGTTCACCAACACTAGCCGCACGGCGGCGTTCTGGTACATGGTCGATTGGCGCCGCGCGGCGATAGTGCTGGCGGCGGCGGTGCCGACCTGCGCGCTCGGCGCCTGGGGCTATACCAAGCTCACTGGTGCCGGCGCGGCATTGGTGATCGGCGCCATGCTGATCGCGAGCGTGCCGCTGCGGCGGCTGATGCGCCGGCGCGGGCTGAAGCTCTCGAACCGCTCGCTCGCGGTTGCGTGTTTCGCCTGGGGGCCGCTCGCCGGCGGCACCGTCGGCGCCGGCATCATCCTGCTCTCGCTCCTGATGGCGGCCGGGCTCGAAGGCGCCGCCGTGGTCGCAACCGACGCCGTCGTTTCGGTCGGCATCGGACTGACCAAGTTCGCGACCTTCGGTTTCGCCGGCGCGGTGACCGCGAAGGTGATCGCGGTCGCGCTGCTGATCGGCGGCATCGCCTTTCCCGGCGCCTTCCTCGCCAAGGCGCTGATCGAGCGCCTGCCGCTCTCCGTGCACAGCGCGATCCTCGATGCGGTGGTGGCGGGTGGCGGTGCGGTGATGATCGTCAACGCATTCACGCGCTGAAGTGCCGGCGCGCGCTCAAGGCCACTTCGCCACCGGCGGCAGCGACGAGAGGATCGCATCGACATTGCCGCCGGTGCGCAGCCCGAAGATGGTGCCGCGATCATAGAGCAGGTTGAACTCCACATAGCGACCGCGCCGCACCAGCTGCTCCTCGCGCTCGGCCTCGCTCCAGGGCGCAGCAAAATTCCTGCGCACCAGCTCGGGATAGACTCGCAGGAAGGCGCGGCCGACCTCCTGGGTGAAGGCGAAGTCGGCGTCCCGGTCGCCGCTGTCGAGATAGTCGTAGAAGATGCCGCCTATCCCGCGCATCTCGTTGCGGTGCTTGAGGAAGAAATAGTCGTCGCACCAGCGCTTGAATTTCTGGTAGGGCGCCACGCGCGCATGCGCGTCGCAAGCCTGCCGCATGGCGGCGTGAAACGCGATCGTATCGGGATCGTCCTGTCTGCGGCGCGCCTCCAGCACCGGCGTGAGATCGGCGCCGCCGCCGAACCAGGCCTTGGTGGTCACGACCAAGCGGGTGTTCATGTGCACCGCGGGGACGTGCGGGCTGTGCAGATGCGCGATCAGCGAGATGCCCGAGGCGAAGAAGCGCGGATCGGTTTCGGCGCCGGGGATGTCCTTGCGGAATTCCGGCGCGAACTCGCCGAACACCGTCGACACGTGGACGCCGACCTTCTCGAACACGCGGCCTTTCATGATCGCCATCACGCCGCCCCCGCCGCCGTGGTCGGTGCGGCTCCAAGGGGTGCGCACGAACTTGCCTGCGCGCCGCTCCGCGAGCGGCGCGTTCGCCGGCAACTCCACCTCGAGCGCTTCGAACGCCGCGCAAATATCATCGCGCAAGGTCTCGAACCATGTTTGCGCCCGCGCTTTTTGCGTTTCGAGCACGCCTGCGCTCATCGAAATCTCCATTCTTTGTTTTCGTCCCGTTGGCGCGCCGCCCGGCATGGGGCATGGCGATACCATTGGGACGGCGATCACGGCGCGCGCAACTTCATTGGCCGTGGGAAAATTTCTGTCGAGCTTTTTTTTGCCATTGTTTCGGGAAACGCTGGCGGCGTGGGGGATGTTGGGGGTGTGATGTCGGGCCTCCGCTTGCGTGGGGACTTGGCGGGCGGAAGGCGACGACACGCGCCAGCGAGCGATGCGGGTGAGGGGTAGCGCCCTGGGGCGTGAGAATTGTCCCTCACCCGCCTCGTACCTTCGCGAGCTCAGCTCGGCGCCGAGCCGGTAGCCGCGGCGGGATCAGCGCCGCCCTTCGGCGCTGATGCGAGCTGCCGCATGGCTTCGCCCGCCGCCATTGCCACCGCCATCGCAACATTGAGCGAGCGCAATCCTTCGCGCATCGGAATGACCAGCCGCGCATCGGCCGCTCGGTGAACTTTTTCGGGCACTCCCGACGACTCCCGGCCGAACAGCAGCACGTCGTCGTGCCGATAGGCGTGGTCGAGATAGCACTGCGACGAACGGGTGGTGAACAGAACGAGCCGCGCCCCGGCGCGCCCGCGCCAGCTTTCGAATGCCTCCCAGTCGGCATGGCGCACGATCTCCACGCGCTCGAGGTAGTCCAGGCCGGCGCGGCGGAAGGCGCGGTCGGTAGTCGGGAAGCCGGCAGGCTCGATGATGTGCGCTTCGAGGCCCAGGCAAGCGGCGAGGCGAAGGACGGTGCCGGCGTTCTGGGGAATGTCGGGCTCGTACAGGGCGATGCGCATGGTCCTATCGCCCGCCCAGCATCGGGCGCGGCGCTCGCTGCAGCACGCGCGACGCACGTCGCGTGCGGCGAAAACCCGTGCGCGGCAAACCGGTTATGCGGTCTATAGTCATCGCGGCGTATCCCCGCACGCTCCCCACTTGCGCTCCCCTGGCAAGGGTGCCAATAAAACGCCGCTGAATCGAGCCGCTTGGCCTCTTGCTCGCAGGACGGAGAGCGGCCGGTTCGCCCGCCGCCGCCAGGCGGCGTCTCCGTGTCGGGCGCCGGAGGGGCCAGGGCGGCTCGCGCGGACAGGATCGCGCGCTCCGCGTAAAACGGGCCGCGGGCGGACCGACGGGACAAGAAAGGAATTGCATTCGTGACGACGATGTCTTCGGTCGAGCCGACACGTCGCGATTTTCTCTATATCGCGACGGCTTCCGTCGCGGCGATCGGCGCCGCCGCCGCGCTGGTGCCGCTGGTTGCGCAGATGAATCCCGACGCCTCCACGATCGCGGCGGGCGCGCCGATCGAGGTCGATCTCTCGCCGATCGCGGAAGGCCAGGTGATCAAGGTGTTCTGGCGCAGCAAGCCGATCTTCATCAATCACCGGACCAAGAAGCAGATCGAGGAGGCGCAGAACGTCGACGTCGCGCAGCTGCGCGACCCGCAGCCCGACTCCGCCCGGGTGAAGCCCGGCCACGACCAGTGGCAGGTCCTGATCGCCATCTGCACCCATCTCGGCTGCATACCGCTGGCCGACCAGGGACCCTATGACGGCTATTTCTGCCCTTGCCACGGCTCTGTCTACGACACCTCCGGCCGCATCCGCCAAGGGCCGGCCCCGCTGAATCTCTTCCTGCCCCCCTACGAATTCCTCTCCGACACCAAGATTCGTATCGGCTGACGGTAACTCGACGTCGTCCTGCAAGGTTCGATCATGAGCGGACATCCGATCTACAAGCCGCGAAGCGCGTTCATGCAATGGATGGAGCGTCGGCTGCCGATCGGCGGGCTGGTCTATTCCTCCTTCATTGTTTATCCGACGCCGCGCAATCTGAACTACTGGTGGACCTTCGGCGGAATCCTCGCCTTCATGCTCGGCGTGCAGATTGTCACCGGCGTCGTGCTGGCCATGCATTACACGCCGCAGGTGGATTTCGCCTTCAACTCCGTCGAGAACATCATGCGCGACGTCAACTACGGCTGGCTGTTGCGCTACGTGCATTCGAACGGCGCGTCGATGTTCTTCCTCGCCGCCTACATCCACATGTTTCGCGGCATGTATTACGGCTCCTACAAGGAGCCGCGCGAGGTGCTGTGGATTCTCGGCGTCATCCTCCTGCTGCTCATGATCATGACGGGGTTCATGGGCTACGTGCTGCCGTGGGGCCAGATGAGCTTCTGGGCGGCGACCGTCATCACCAACCTGTTCTCCGCCATTCCGCTGGTGGGGGAGACCGTCGTCACCTGGTTGTGGGGCGGCTATGCGGTCGGCAATCCGACGCTCAATCGCTTCTACTCGCTGCACTACCTGTTGCCGTTCGTCATCGCCGGCGTGGTCGTGCTCCATGTCTGGGCCCTGCACGTGGTGGGGCAGAACAATCCCGCCGGGATCGAGCCGAAGACCGACGAGGACACGGTCGCGTTCACGCCCTATGCGACCATCAAGGATGCCTTCCTGATGGCCGTGTTCTGCATCCTGTTCGCGTGGTTCGTGTTCTACATCCCGAACTTTCTCGTCGATCCCGACAATTACATCCCGGCCAACCCGGCGGTGACGCCGATGCACATCGTGCCGGAATGGTACTACCTGCCGTTCTACGCCATCCTGCGCGCGATCCCGAACAAGCTGTTCGGCGTGATGGCGCTGGCCGCCTCGATCCTCATCCTCGTCTTCCTGCCCTGGCTCGACACCTCGCGCGTGAGATCGGCGCGCTATCGGCCGCTTTATCGCCAGTTCTTCTGGGCCTTCGTGATCGTCTGCATCGGGCTGGGCTGGCTCGGCTCCAAGCCCCCGGAAGGCAACTACGTGCTGTTCGCGCGCATCTTCACCGTCTACTACTTCGCTTATTTCCTGATCATTCTGCCGGTGCTCGGGAAGATCGAGCGCACCAAGCCGCTGCCGAATTCGATCGCGGAATCGGTGCTGAAGACCGGCGCGCCGATCGGGGCGCCGGCGCCGCCGCCGGCCAAGGCCTGAGAGCCACGCCATGACCATTGCTCGCGCCGCTTTCGCTGTCACCCTCGCGCTTGCCGCCGCCGTCGCCCCGGCGCGCGCGCAGACGCCGGAGGCGCCCACGCCGCCGATGAACAAGTGGTCGTTCGCTGGGCCGTTCGGAAAGTACGATCGCGGCCAGCTCCAGCGCGGCCTCAAGGTTTATCGCGAGGTCTGCCAGACCTGCCACGGCCTCACCCTGGTGGCGTTCCGCACGCTGGCCGATCCGGGCGGCCCCGGCTTGACCGAGGCGCAGGCCGCCGCCATCGCCGCCGAGTACCAGGTGCCGGGCGAGCCCGACGAGCAGGGCGAGGTCAAGCCGCGCCCGGGACGGCCCGCCGACCACTTCCCCGCGCCCTTCCCGAACGAGCAGGCGGCGCGTGCGCGCTTCAACGCGGTGCCGCCCGACCTCTCCGTGATCGCCAAGGCGCGCGGCTACGAGCGCGGCTTTCCGCGCTGGGTCGCCGATATCTTCACGCAGTACCAGGAGCAGGGTGTCGATTACATCACCGCCCTGCTGCAGGGCTTCCACGACAGCCCGCCGCCGGGCGTGACGCTCCCGGCCGCCACCTTCTACAACGAATACTTCCCCGGCCATGCCATCGCGATGCCGCCGCCGCTCACCGACAAGCGGGTCGAGTATACCGACGGCGCGCCGATGACGGTCGAGCAATACGCCAAGGATATTTCTGCGTTCCTGATGTGGACCGCCGAGCCGCACCTGGAAGCGCGTAAGCGCATCGGCATGCAGGTGCTGATCTTTCTCGTCGTGCTATCGGGGCTGCTCTACTTCACCAAAAAGAAGGTGTGGCACGAGGTGCAGTTGCACCCGGAGCAGCTCACGCCGCGTCCGCCGACCGAATATCCGCGCGCGTGACGCGGCCGGCGCGGACCCCGCGGCGGGTCGCGCGCGGTGCTGCGAGCGCGAGGCTTGCCCCGACGGGAGCATCATGACCAGAGCCGTGCTCGGCGTCATCGGCGGCTCCGGCATCTACGACCTGCCGGGACTCGAGAAGGTCAAGCAGCAGCGAATCCAGAGCCCGTGGGGCGAGCCCTCGGCGGCGTTGCGCATCGGCGAGATCGCGGGGACGGCGGTGGTGTTCCTGTCGCGCCACGACCAGGGCCATCGGCTCTCGCCCTCCGACATCAACTATCGCGCCAATATCGACGTGCTCAAGCGCGCCGGCGTGACCGACCTGGTCTCGCTCTCCGCCTGCGGCTCGTTCAAGCAGGAGCTGCCGCCCGGCACGTTCGTGCTGGTCGACCAGTTCGTCGACCGCACCTTCAAACGCGAGAGCTCGTTCTTCGGCACCGGCTGCGTCGCGCACGTGTCCATGGCGCACCCGGTAGCTCCGTGCCTGCAGGACCGCATCGCCGCCGCCGCCGGCCTCGAGGGCATCAAGATCGCGCGCGGCGGCACCTATATCTGCATCGAAGGGCCGCAGTTCTCCACGCTCGCGGAAAGCATGACCTACAAGGGGCTGGGCTACTCCGTGATCGGCATGACCAATCTGCCGGAGGCCAAGCTCGCGCGCGAGGCCGAGATCAGCTACGCCACCGTCGCCATGGTCACCGATTTCGACTGCTGGCATCCCGACCACGACGCGGTGACGGTGCAGGACATCATCGCGGTGCTGAGCGCCAATGCCGACCGGGCCAAGGCGCTGGTGGCGCGGCTGGCGCGCGACTTCCCGCGCGAGCATGAGCCGTGCCCGATCGGCTCGGACCGCGCGCTCGACAACGCGCTGATCACCGCTCCGGAGGCGCGCGACCCGGCGCTGCTGCGGAAGCTCGATGCCGTGGCGGGACGCCTCTTGAAGCGCGCAGGGTGAGTGCTGCAGGGGCAAGCCCCGGACGGGCGCAACGCGCACCGTGTCGGCGCCGATCCGGTCGCGAGCGGCAGCCGCGCGGTCGTCACGGTCCTGCCTGGGCGCGGCCGGCCCGACGGTTGCGCCCCGCCGCATGGTTCGCCACAGTGGAGCGCCCGCACGCCGGCCGCCTTAGAGGCATCCGACGAGCTGGAATTGCGATGCGCTCTGGATTCTTTCGTCTGCGCATGTCCTTATCGGAAAACCGGTTCCCACTTTTCCGGGACATGCGCTAGTGTGGCGGTCCAGAAGTCCGCATCATTCTTGCGGCGATTCGGCAATGCGGACGTCTGAACCAAAGCCACACTAGACCAATAAGTGCTATTGCCCTTCGATTCCGAAGTTCGCAAACGAGGGTGCCGTACAATGATGCGAACTTCGGAATCGGGGCACCAGCCCACGAGACACTCATGGTCAGCATGCAGTTCGAGCACGATCTCAAGGCGTCGATCCGGACCATTCCGGATTATCCCAAGCCCGGGATCATGTTCCGCGACATCACGACCTTGCTCGGCAACGCGCGGGCGTTTCGCCGCGCGGTCGACGAGCTGGTGCAGCCGTGGGCGGGGTCGAAGATCGACAAGGTCGCGGGCATCGAGGCGCGCGGCTTCATCCTTGGCGGCGCGGTGGCGCACCAGGTCTCCGCCGGCTTCGTGCCGATCCGCAAGAAGGGCAAGCTGCCGCACAAGCGGGTGTCGATCGCCTATTCGCTGGAATACGGTCTCGACGAGATGGAGATGCACGAGGACGCGGTCGAGAAGAACGACCGCGTCATCCTGGT
>DATBKV010000199.1:0-4979 GCA_036555745.1 Xanthobacteraceae bacterium
GCCGGTGGTCGGCCGCTACACCGACTGGACGCCGCTGGTCGGCCGCAACGAGCTGTTTCCCGAGACCGTCGATCAAGACGATCCGTGGCAATTCACCAACGTGCTGGTGAGCTGAAGCCGCGGACGAGAGGCCAACTGCGGGCGCTCACCACAGATGGCCGGCATGGACGAGCGCGCTGTCGACGCATTGAGAGAGCGGGCGGCAGCTGGGCGAACGGAACCGGATGAGCGTGGAATGCGATTGCTGGGCGTGACATTGATGCTTGCTGCCGTGATCGCGTCGGGCGCCGGCGTGCGCACCGTCGCTGCCGGCGAGCCGACCGCGGCGGGACTGTGGGAGCAGGTCGACGAGAACTCCCGCAAACCCGAGAGCTGGTTCAAGATCACGGAGCACAACGGCGTTTACGGAGGCACCGTCGTCAAGATCTTCTCCAAGCCGGGCGAGAACGAGAATTTCGTCTGCAGCAAGTGCGAGGGCGCCGACAAAGGCAAGCCGGTTCTTGGGCTGACCCTGATCAAGGGCATGCGGCGCAACGGGCTCGACTACGAAGGCGGCACGATCATGGACCCGCGCGACGGCACGGTCTATCGCGCGTTGATGAAGCTCAGTCCTGATGGACAGAAGCTCGAGGTGCGCGGCTATCTCGGCCTCTCGCTGTTCGGCCGCAGCCAGGTCTGGAACCGACTGCCCGAGAGCGCGCTTGCAGGACAGGCGCGCCCTGCCAAAGCCGCTGCGCAGAAGTAGCTGCGCGAGTCACGACCCACAACTCGGAACGGTCCCGGGCCTGCCTCGCACCGAGTCGCTCCGTTCAAGCTGAACCCGGGATACGACAACCGGCTTTCCCATGACGTGTGGCGGCCGCATCAGCCGAGATCGATCACGCCGGCGGCACCGTCCTCCGCCCCGAAGGCGAGCAGGCTCCCGCTCGCGCTCCACGCCAGCGCGCTGACCGGCGCGCCCGCGCTCTTGCGTGCCAACACCTCGGCACCATCCTCCACGCGCACCAGCAGCACCAGGCCATCGGCATAGCCGACCGCCACCACCTCCTTCCCGGGGTGGCAGGCGACGACCGCGACCTCTGCGTCCGCTGGCGCCAGGATGCGCGGCTGCTTGCTCATCGGCCCGTCCTTGCCCTGGAATGGCCACAGGATGAGCTGGGTCGAGCCCGAGGTGGCGAGCCATTTGCCGCCGGAGGTCCAATCCAACGAGCGCACGCGCGCGCCGTAGCCCGACATCCGCATATCCTTGCGGTCGGCAAGCCGCCAGCCGTGCAAGGTCGGCTCCTGCATGGCGGTGACCACGAACCGCGCGTCGGGGCTGAACGCGACGTCGAGATGGGAGCCCTTCCATGTGAGCGTGTCGGGCGCGCTCTGCGCGTTTGGAAACCATAGCGTCACACCGTTGTAGTGCGCGATGGCGACGCGCAGCCCCTTCGGCGCGAACGCCAGCCCGCCCACAGTCGAGGGCACTTCAAGCGTCTGCTCGGCACCCTGGGCTGTACGCACGCGCGCGGCTTTGCCCGCCGACCAAGCCAGCGCGCCGTTGCGGCCGATCGCCACGTGATCGATCCACCGGCGCTTGGCATCGGTTGCGATCACGCTCGTGGCGCCTTGCGCGTCGCTCACCACCACCCTGCCGTCGTCGCCGCCGGTAACAACGCGTTCCGCGTCCGCCCGCGAGCACAGCACCGCGCCGCCGTGCACCGGCAACCGGCGCGGCTCGCCGCCGCGCGCCACGAAGACCAGCGCCTCCTCGCCCAGCACCAGGACCGCGGTCTCACCGAGAAAATGCGCCCCCACCACCGGCGCGCCGGTGTCGAGCGGCCGCGTGCGTTCGACCACGGAGGGGATGTCGCGGGCGGTACCGGTCATCGGACCAGCATCTCACTCGTGTCCCGGGCGAGTGTCGCGAGCGCTCTTGGGCGAGCGGAACGAGACCCGGGACCCAGCGCGAGAATCGCGCAGCGCAATATTGTTGCAAAAATCGGTCGCGTCGCCCCTGGGTCCCGGCTCTTCGCTCGCGTTGCACGCGAGCTCATCCGGGACACGAGATCGAGCCGGCATCACGCAACGCAGCCTTCGAATCCTTTTCGGATCTTCTCCTCCGGCAGCTTGCGGCCGATGAATACGATGCGGCTCTCGCGCTTCTCGCCGGCCTGCCAGGGACGCTGGTGGTCGCCATCGAGGATCATGTGCACGCCCTGGAACACGAAGCGCTGGTCATCGCCTTTGAACGCCAGGATGCCCTTGCAGCGCAGAATGCTCGGCCCCTCCGTCTGCACCAGCTCCTGCACCCAGGGGAAGAACTTGTCCGGATCGAGCAGCTTGTCGGTCTTCAGCGCCATCGAGTGCATCTCCTCGTCGTGGTAGTGCTTCAAGCCGCCGCCGTGATGATGGTGCTCGTCATGGCCATGGGTGTGCTCGTGGTCGTGAGCGTGATCATGGCCGTGATCGTGATCATGGCCGTCGCCATCGAGGAATTCCGGCTCGATCTCCAGGATGCGGTCGAGGTCGAAGGCGTTGCGGCCGAGCACTTCGGGCAAGGCAATGCTGCAGCGCTCGGTCCGGTGCAGCTTGGCATAAGGATTAATGCCGCGAATGCGCGCTTCCACCTCGCCGAGCTCGTCCGGCGACACCAGGTCGGTCTTGTTGACCAGAATGACGTCGGCGAATGCGATCTGGTTCTTGGCCTCGGGCGCGTCCTTCAGCCGCTCCTTGAGCCATTTGGCGTCGGCCACGGTGACGACGGCGTCGAGCTTCGCCTTGCGGCCGACATTCTCATCCATGAAAAACGTCTGCGCCACCGGCGCCGGATCCGCGAGCCCGGTGGTCTCGACGATGATGGCATCGAACTTGCCTTTTCGCCGCATCAGCCCGTCGATGATGCGCACGAGGTCCCCGCGCACGGTGCAGCAGATGCAGCCGTTGTTCATCTCGAACACCTCCTCGTCGGCGCCCACGACGAGCTCGTTGTCAATGCCGATCTCACCGAACTCGTTGACGATCACGGCGTACTTCTGGCCGTGCGGCTCGGACAGGATGCGATTGAGCAGCGTGGTCTTGCCGGCCCCGAGATAGCCGGTCAGCACGGTGACGGGGACCTTCTCAGACATCACTTCACTCCATTTGCGCACCCTATATAGGCATCCGCCTCCGGATGCCATGGCCGGCGGCAGCGGCATTGCCTGCAATCCGGCCCGCCGCTTGGACGGCTGGACCGTGGCCCTGCGCGCGCGGGGGACCCATAATCGCAGCCGCGGGCAGCACGATGGGTCCCCGCTTGCGCGGAGACGACAGCTCGGGCGGATTAGTGTGTCGCCTGCGGCCGCTATGCGCGCTTCTGCAGCAGCGGGCGCAAGTCGCGCATGTCGCGCGCGCGATCGAGCTCGAGCAGCGCGGAGACGAGCGCATCGGCTTGCCCCGCGCCCAGCACC
This sequence comes from Xanthobacteraceae bacterium, assembly GCA_036555745.1. Taxonomy (GTDB): domain Bacteria; phylum Pseudomonadota; class Alphaproteobacteria; order Rhizobiales; family Xanthobacteraceae; genus VAZQ01. Next base: position 3,435 of record DATBKV010000199.1, read on the forward strand.
GGCGCCATCAGGCCGCGGCACTTGTCAACGACCTCGACGCGCGGCATCGGATTGTCGGCGGTGCCGCGCACGGCACGCACGTGCTCGCTGAGCTCGCTGCCGTCCGCCAGCACGACCGTGACCTTCGCTTGGCGCACGCGGCGGTCGAGCTCGGCGTCGGGCACGAGCTCGATCTTGGCGCGCTGGCGCAGCACCGCCGGATCGCGCATGCGCGCCACGTCATGCGCGGCGGCAAACGAAACGGTGCCGTCGATGAGCATGACCGCGACCATGTGCTGCAGGCAGATGTCCGGAATCTCCCGGTCCCCCACCACCGAGGCCTCGCGGGTGCCGAGCCGCACCACGACCTTGCGCACCGCCTCGGCGTCGAATGGCCGGCGCTTCGCCATGAGCTCGAGCGCATCGAGCGCGGCCTGAATCGGCGAGCCCACGGACCATTTCTTGACGTTGGTGCGCATGAGCTCGTAGCGCTCGCCAAGAGCCTCGACCAGGCGGCCGGGATCGGCATCGGGGGCATTTGCCAGGAGGAAATTGTCCGCTCCCGAGAGAATGTCGTCGATGCCGGTCCAGCCCGCCGCGACCAGCACGGCCGCGGTCACACCGCTGCGCGCCGGCATGCCGCCGAACACGAACGCCTTCTCGATATGCTCGCCGTCGCGCTGCCAGGCCGCGATGCCGGAGGACTGCTGTGCCGCGTAATCGAGCAGCCAGCGCATCTGCCGTTCATCGAGTCCGGCGGCACAGCCTGCGGCCGCGGCGGCGCCGAACACGCCGGCGATGCTGTGGCTGCTCTTGTGCGCCTCGCGCGAAAGCGCGGGCACCCCGAGGCACATGGTCATGCGCGTGCCGACGTCGTAGCCGAGCGCGACCGCGCGCAGGAAATGTTCGCCATCGATGCGCTGCCGCTCGCCGAGGGCGAGCGCAGCCGGGAGTACGGCGCAGCCGGGATGCGAGAGCGAAGGGGCATGCGAATCGTCGGTTTCGTCCGCATGGGCCAGCACGCCGTTGGCGAGCGCCGCCTCGATCGGTCCGGTGACCACCTCGCAGCCGGCGACGGTGGCGACGGGCGCGCCGCCGTAGCCGCGGGCGAACGCGATCGCCGCACGACCGGGGAGGAGCTCCGCGCCCGAGACCATGGCAGCGAACGTGTCGAGCACGTGGTGTTTGGCTTTCTCGACCACGGCTTCGGGGAGCGGGCGCTCGCACGCCCCGCTCATGTAGCCGCTGAGCGCGGCCATCACCGGCCCCACGGCCGGCGCGCCGCTGGCCGCGCCGGTGGAAAGCCCGGCCGCCGCGATCGCACCACCGCCCTTGAGGACGCCGCGCCGCGTCAGCGGAGGCCGCGCGGAGGTCGTCCCGCTCTGTTCCTTGCGGTCGCGTGCCATGTCCGTCCTCCCGGCCAGCATTGTAACGGGCCAGGTCGCTGCCGCCGCGCCGCAAAGCCGGCCCCGTATGAGAGTGCCCGGAGTTGCCGGCAAACGCCAAGGGCAAATTGAGGAGGCTTCTTCTCTTGGTCGGCAAGAGCCACGGCGCGCGATCGTTTGG
>DATBKV010000200.1:0-33321 GCA_036555745.1 Xanthobacteraceae bacterium
TGATCTTCTTGTCCTTGAAGATGTTGATCATGTTGATGTCGATGAAGTCGACGCCGAGCTTCTCGCCGCCGACGCCGTGCCGCTTCATCTCGTAGACGATCGCGTCGGTGAATTTCTTCACCTGCTGCTGCGACGCCGGGCCGGCGGCGCCCTTGATCCAGGCATAGGAGTAGCGGACGTTCTCCTTCGGGAGCCACGGCGAGTGCCGCTCGATCTGGAAGCCGAGGTCGCCCTGCTCGAACAGCACCGGCGCGCCGTCGCCGCATAGAAGCGCGTAACGCAGGCCGGGCTTGAGCCGGTTCCAGCCGGGCGTGAGCGTACCGGTGAGATAGCGCACGTTCTCGTCGTACATGCAGAGCATGGCGCCGAGCTTGTGCTTCTTCATGTGCTCGCGCGCGCGCTCGGTGCGGTAGTTGCGCATCCGCTCCCAGTTGACGCGCTGCTGCCAATCCAGTCCGGCGATGCCGAAATTTGCCGTTCCCATGGACCCTCCCGAGGTGTCGCCGCGCGGTCCGCGGTTGCTGTTGGGCAAGAATCCTAGCCGGATGGTCCCCGCGGCCGAAATAATATATTCTGCGTCGGGGCATCAGTTTTCTTGATGGTGGGCACGTGGCCAGTATCGCGCTGCGGCAGGTTCGCGCCGTGATCGCCGTCTGCGAGGAAGGCTCGTTCACGCGCGCGGCGGCGCGCGAAAACGCCACTCAATCCGGCATCTCGCAGCACGTCGCCACGGTCGAGCGGGCGCTCGGGGTGAAGCTGTTCGAGCGCTCGGCGCGCGGCATCGTCCCCACGCCGGCGGGATTGCGCTACTACAAGAGCTGCGTCGAGGCGGTCGGCCGGTTGGAGAACGCCAACGAGGAAGCGCGCGGGTTTTCCGGCCTCGTCACCGGCGACCTTCGCATCGGGCTGATGCCGACCTTCACCCGCGCGGTGCTGGCGCCCACGCTCGAGGATTTCGTGCCGCGCCATCCCGACGTGCGCCTGCACGTGTTCGAGGGCTACAGCGGCGTGCTGACCGACATGGTGCTGGCCGACGAGCTCGATTTCGCCCTGGTGCCGGCGTTCGAAGGGCGCACGGGACTGAAGTCGCGGTTGTTGATCCGTGATCGGGAAATGCTGCTCTCGGGGCGCAAGCGCGGGCTCGCGCCGCTGGCGCCGCTGCGGCTCGCCGACTGTGCTCCGCTCAAGATCGTAGTGCCCGGGCCCGACAATATCCGCCGCCGCAACCTCGAGACCTATTTCCAGACCCACGGCGTCGAGATCGCCGCCATGCTGGAGATGGACGCCATGATCGGCACGCTGGAATTCGTCGCGCGCTCGGACTGGGTCACGGTGCTGCCGAGCCTCATCTCCGTGAACGACATCGGCAAGGGCGGCCTCGTGGTCAATCCGATTGCCGCGCCGCCGCTCTATGCCGAGTTCGTGGTGATCCAGCCGGCGCGGCGCACCTTGAGCGTGCCGGCGCGGCTGTTCCTCGAGCGCTTCGAAGCCGAGGTCGCCTATATCCAGGCGATCTGGGATCGCGCCTTGGCGGCGCCGCCCGCGGCAAACGGCCGCAAGCGGCGGCGATGAACGCCGCGCAACGTTTGCAACGAAGCGGCGCCTGGACCTCGCTCAGCCGTCCTGGCCGGCGTCGGCCTTGAGGCCCGCCGCCTCGATGCCGGCGATGGCGCAGGCCTCGTCCTTGTCCGACGTGTCGCCGGAAATGCCGACCGCGCCGACGACATCGCCGGCCGCGCTCCTGATCAGCACGCCGCCGGGATTGGTGACCATGCGCCCGCCGCTCGCCGCCGCCAGCATGGTGAAGAACTGCGGCGTCTTGGCCGCGCGCCCCGCGAGCGTGCGGGAGCCGAAGCCCATGCCGAGCGCGCCCCAGGCCTTGCCGAAGGCGATGTCGAAGCGCAGCAGACCGGACTTGTCCTCGCGCTTGAACGCGACCAGATGGCCGCCGGCATCGAGCACGGCCACGGTGAGGGGCGCGCAATTGGTGTCGCGGCCCTTCTTGAGCGCGGCGTCAACGATGGTGGAGGCTTGCGCGAGCGAGACGACGGACATGATGGCTCCCTTGCTCGTGTTGAAAATATCGTCGTTCCCGCGCATCCGATATCGGTTTACCCGAACTCGGCCCTTTAAGGCGCATGTCGGCGACAGGCGACATGGGTCGGGCCTCGATGTTCCAGAGGTCGGTAGTTACGGGGTCCCGCTTTCGCGGGGACGACAGCACTTGAGGATTGACCGGTGACCTACTCCTTTGCGCGCTTCGCCCAATAGACCGAAACCGCGGACACTTCGGCGGCGCCCGAAACTTTGCCCTTGGCCTCCTCGTAGCAGGCCAGCGTCTTCGCCACGAGCGGCAGTTCGAGGCCGCGCGCCTTGCCTTCGCCCAGCATGGTGCGGAGATCCTTGATCGCGCTGTCGATGTCGAAGGTGACCGGGCCACCCTCCCCGCCTTTGAGCATGTCCGCGACGCCCGCGCCGCGGACCTTGAGCACGTTGGGACCGCCGGAGGTGTCGGACAGCAAATCCATGACGCGCGCGGGATCCAGCCCAAGCGGGCGGCAGAGCGCCAGCGCCTCGCCCAAAGCCTGCCAGTAGATCATCAGCGGCATGTTGATGGTGAGCTTCATCACCGCGCCGGAGCCGACCGGTCCGCAATGCTCGAGCCGGCGGCAGAGTTGCTCGAGGATCGGCCGCGCTCGCGCGGCGTCGGCGGGATCCGCGCCCATGAGCCCGATCAGCTTGCCCTGGCGGGCCGGGCCGGTCGAGCCGCCGACCGGGCACTCCACCAGCGCAGCGCCCTTCGCCCGCACCTTCTCCGCCAGCGCGACTTCGGTCGCCGGCGGCACCGTGCTCATCTCGATGAACAGCTTGCCGCGAACATCGCCGGCGAGCAGCCCGGCGCTCCCGTTGTAGACCGCGTCGATGGCGGCGGCATCGGTGAGGATGGTGATGACCGCCTCGCTCGCCTGCGCCAGCTCCGCCGGGGTGGCGGCGATGCTCGCGCCGGCGTCGCGCACCGCTTGCAGCTTGCCGGCGGAGCGGTTCCAGGCCGTCGCCTTGTGGCCGGCTTCCATCAGCCGCTGCGCGATCGCCCCGCCCATTTTGCCGGTTCCGGCGATCCCGATCTGCAGCAATTCTCCCGGCACGACCAGCCGCGTCGTCGCAGACGATAAGCGATCAGGCGCGCACGAGAAAGACGTCGCCGGCAGCCGATCGGCGCACCGCGCTTGAAGGCAACGCGGGCGGGCGGGTAGCGTGCGCCCCCGCAACGGTCGGGCAAGGGAGTTTGGCAATGGCGAAGGGCAAGGTCGGTGTGGTCGGGCTCGGCATCATGGGCGGCGCGTTCGCCAAGAACCTGGCGGCGGCCGGCTGGCGGATCGTCGGCTACGACATCGACCCGGCGCGCGGCCGGGCGCTGGCGCGCGCGGGGGTCGCGATCGCCAAGGATGTCGGAGCGCTTGCGTCCGAGGCTGGGACCATCATCACCAGCCTGCCCAAACCTGCCGCCCTCGACGCGACGGTCAAGGCCATCATCGCCGCCCGCGTGCCGCGCCGCGTGATCGTGGAAGCCAGCACCTTCACCTTGGAGGACAAGCTCAAAGCCGAGCGCGCGCTGCGGGCGGGCGGCCATGTGATGCTCGACTGTCCGGTGAGCGGCACCGGCGCGCAGGCCAAGGTCAAGGACCTGGTGATCTATGCGAGCGGCGAGCGTGCCGCGATCCGCCGGCTGCGGCCGCTGTTCGCGGGCTTTTCCCGCGCGGCCCATGACCTCGGCGCCTTCGGCAACGGCAGCCGCATGAAGTTCGTCGCCAACCTCCTGGTCGCGATCAACAACGTCGCCAGCGCCGAGGCGATGGTGCTCGGGCTCAAGGCCGGCCTCGACGCCAAGACCGTGTTCGAGATGGTGCGCTCGGGGGCCGGCAATTCGCGCGTGTTCGAGCTGCGCGCGCCGATGATGGTGAACGACAGTTACGACGATCCGACCATGAAGATATCGATCTGGCAGAAGGATATGGCGGTGATTGGCGCATTCGCGCGCGAGCTGCATTGCCCGACCCCGATGTTCGACGCCAGCGCGCCGATCTACGAGCGGGCGATGCGCTCGGGTCACGGCGAGCAGGACACGGCCGCGGTCTGCGCGGTGCTGGAGGCGATGGCGCGGGTGAAGCGCGGCAAGGGGAAGGCGCGGGCGCGGCGCACTCAAGCATGATCCGAAAAGTGGATACCGGTGTTCGGAAAGGATCATGCTTCCGCAGCAGCAGCGCCAATGAAGCAGGTTGCGGGCGTCATATCACTCCCGCAGGAAGTCGAGCACCGCGGTCTCGGCCAGCACCGCTTGCGGAATGCCGTGGCGCTGCGAGCGGGCACGCTCCTGCGTCGTCTGGGTCGCCTGCAGATAGGCGCCGAGATGGCGCGCGCGCTCGATGATGCGCTGTCCGACCGGAAGCCGCGCCGCCTCGAATTGCTGCAACGCCGCCGCCACCTCGTCCTGCGCCAGCGCGGCCGTCAAGGCTTGCGCGTCGTCCGCCGCCTTGGCCACGCCGGCCGCGACGTGCGGACGCGCCACGAAGGCTGCGTCCCCGATGATCGCCACCCGGCCGAACGCCATGCGCGACGTCGCCAAGTCGTAGATCGGCTGCAGGATGGGCTCCTCGATCATGCGCACGACGGCGCGGAATTGCGGCGCGAGCAGCCGCTCGGCCGCCGCCCGCATCTCGGCGATCCCTGCGCGGGCGATCAGCGGCGGCGGAATCGAAATCGTGTGGGTGGTGCCGCCCTCGTCGGTGAGCAAGCGTTGCAGCTCGCCGCTCTCCTCCGCCGGACGGTACCAGACCACGTTGTAGCGGCGATGGCCGGGGCGCAAGTCGTTGTCCGGGCCCGCTACCGGATAGCCCAGGCACTGCTCGCCGGGGGGCAGACAGAACGTCATGTATCCGAACAGCTCGCGGTGGATCTGCGACGCAAACGCCGCCTCCGGGATGAGCGCGCGCCAGGCGACGTAGCCGGCATAGAGCGGTGTGAGCTCGGGCAGGCATTGCTGCCGGATGGTGGAGCGCAGGCCGTCCGCCCCCACCAGGAGCTCGCCCTCGACGCTGCCGCCGTCGGCGAGCTGCGCCGTCACCGAGTGCTGGTCCTGCTCGAAACCGCGCACTCCGCGGCCGCGGTGATAGCGCTGCGCGGGGAAAGCGTCTCGCAGCGCGCGATAGACGCGTTCCCACGCGGTGAGAACCTGCGGGCAGGCGCATTCGCCCACCGGCCGACCCGACGCATCCAGGATCTTTCGCGTGGTGATCTCGACGCCAAGGTCGTTGGTGTCGATCCCGAGGCGGGCCAAGGTGACGATCAGATCGGGCTGCGCGACAATCCCTGCGCCGCGCCCGGCAAGCTCGCTCTCCACCCGCTCGAAGACCTCGACCTCCCAGCCCGCGCGTTCGAGCAGCAGCGCGGCCAGAAGGCCGCTCATCGAGCCGCCGACGATGAGCGCACGCCGCTTGCGCGCCATTCGCTTGATCCCGCCATTTCCACCCGGGCAAAGTTGCTATATATCGGGCCAAAACCTGGAGGAATGCCATGGCTCTGACGATGTTGGACAAGCATGCGGAAAAATCCGACCGCTCGGCGTGGCCGCCGGCGATCGCGGCCGAATTCGAACGCGAGAAGGCCAATCCCAACCCTTGCGTCGGCAGCACACTGGTCTCGGAGACGGATCGCGTGCGGGTCTGGATCATCCGCCTCGCGCCGGGCGAGCGCATCGGCTTCCACCGCCACGTGCTGGATTATTTCTGGACATCGGTGAGCGGCGGGCGCGGGCGCCAGCACGTGCACGACGGCACCACCGTGGAATACACCTACGCGCCGGGCGAGACGCGCCACGAGACTTATGGGGCCGGCCAGTTCAAGGTGCACGATCTGGAAAATCTCGGCGACAAGGAGATGGTCTTCATGACCATCGAATTCCTGCAGAGCGCCAACAAGCCATTGCCGCTGCCGGAGCGCGTGCGGCAGCAAGCCGCGGCATGATGCCGGACCGAAGCGACTGAACGGCGGCAAGACGGCGTAGCTTGGCTTGCCGGAACGGGGCGGCGGGGGGGAAACCAGGTGGGCCTCAGCTTCGACTTGCTGATCAACGCCCTGATTGCCGGCATTCTGCTCGGCGGCTTCTATGCCGCCGTCACGCTCGGGGTTTCGATCTCGTTTGGCATCCTCGACATCGTCAACATCGCCCATCCCGCTTTCATCATCCTCGGCTCGTACATCGCTTACATCGTCAACAGCCGGCTCGGCCTCGATCCCATCGTGGCCAGCATCGTGATGCTGCCGGTGTTCTACCTCCTCGGCGCCGGCGTCTATCAAGTGTACTACCAGTCGTTCGAGCGGCGCGGACAGGAAGCACTGCGCGGCCTCTCATTCTTCTTCGGTCTGCTGTTTGTCACCGAGGTGATGCTCATTCTCATCTTCGGTGTCGACTACCGCTACGTCGAGGCGCCCTATATCGGGCCCACCTGGCATCTCGGGGTCGTCGACTTTCCGCTGCGCATGCTGGTGCCGTGCGTGGCCGCGCTCGCCCTGTTCGCCGCGCTGCAGCTTTACCTGTCCTACACCTTCATCGGGCGCGCGATCTCGGCGGTGGCGCAGGATCAGCTCGCCTTGCGGCTCATGGGCGCATCCCCTGTGCGCATCAAGCGCATTGCTTTCGGCATTTCGATCGCGACCGCCGCGGTCGCGGGCGCGCTGCTGATCATTATTCAGCCCGTCGAGCCCTCGGTCGGGCGCGAATATATCGGCCGCGTGTTCGCGATCTGCGTGCTCGGCGGGCTCGGGAGTCTGCCCGGCACGGTGATCGGCGCCATGCTGCTCGGCATTTTGGAGAGCTTCACCGCGACCTTCTACGGGCCGTCGTGGGCGCCGGCGGTGGCGTTCGGCGTGCTCCTGCTCACGCTTGCGTTCCGGCCCGCGGGCCTGCTCGGGCGATAGGACCCTCGATCGTGCGCACCAGCGTGTTCCTGCTGATCTCGATCGCGGCGGCGGCGGTGGTGTTCCTGGCCGCGCGCGTCGTGAACAACGACTACATATTCTTCGCCGGCTACACCGTGCTGCAATTCGTCGTGCTGGCGACCGCGTGGAACATCCTCGGCGGCTACACCGGCTATGTCAATTTCGGCTCGGCGGCGTTTTTCGCCATGGGCGCGTATACGACCGTGTTCTTTTACAAGCTCTACCCACTGCCGATCCCGCTGCTGATCGTGATCGGCGGCGTGGTCTCCGGCATCGTCGGCCTGGGCATGGGTTACCTGACGCTGCGGCTGCGCGGCGCCTTCTTCGCCATCGCCACGCTCGCGCTCGCGGTGGTGCTGCAAACCCTGGTGGTCAACTGGGATTATGTCGGCGGGTCGCGCGGCGCCTACATCATTCGCCCGAACGAAATGGCGCCGATCGGGCCCTACATCCAATATCTGTTTTTGCTGATGCTTGCGCTCGTGGTCATCGCCCTCACGGTGGCGCGCGGCATCGAGCGCTCACAGCTCGGCTACGGCTTTGCCACTATCCGCGACGACGAGCTGGCGGCCGAGGCGTCGGGGGTGCCGACGCTGCGCCTCAAGCTGATCGCCACCACGGTCTCGGGGGCGCTCATGGGCATGGCTGGAGCGCCGTTTCCCTACTACATCGGCTATCTCCAGCCCTCCTCCGCCTTCGGGCTCGAATACGCGGTCAACTCGATCGCCATGCCGATGATCGGCGGCACTACGAGCTGGGTGGGGCCGCTGATCGGCGCGCTGCTGCTCGGCTCGCTGCAACAGATCGCAACCGTCACCATCTCGTCGGCCGTGAACCTGCTCATCGTCGGGCTACTGCTGGTCGGCTTCGTCATCATCGCCCCGAACGGCATCGTCGGGCTGGTGCAGGAGCGGGTGCGCGGGAGGGCGAAGTGATGGCGGGCGCGCTGCTTGAGGTCAGCGATCTGAGCAAACGGTTCGGCGGGTTCGTCGCGCTCGACGGCATCGACCTCGCCGTCGCCCAGGGCGAGCGCGTCGGCCTGATCGGTCCCAACGGGTCCGGCAAGTCGACTTTGGTGAATTGCATCTCCGGCACGCTGACGAACGAGACCGGTACGGTGCGCTTTGCCGGCGAGGCCATTGACGGACTGCTCACGCACGAGCGCACGCGGCGCGGCCTGGCCCGCAGCTTCCAGCTTCCGCGCCCGTTCGCGACCTTGACGGTCGCCGACAATCTGCGCGTACCGCTGCTTTATACGGTCAATGCACGCCCGGGCTCGGCGCTGTCGGCGGCCGAGATCGACGCGCGCTGCACGGAGCTGCTGCGGCTGGTTGCGCTCGCCGACAAGGCCGCGCGGCTTCCGCGCGATCTCACGCAGGTGGAGATGCGCAAGCTCGAGTTGGCGCGCGCCATGGCCGCCGAGCCGAAGCTTCTGATCGCCGACGAGTCGATGGCCGGGCTCTCGCAGTCGGAGGTCGACGACATCGTCAGCCTGCTGATACGGCTCAATGAGCGCGGCATTACCATCATCCTGATCGAGCACATCATGCGCGCGGTGATGAGTTTTTCCCAGCGGCTGGTCGTGCTGGTGTCCGGCAAGAAAATCGCCGACGGCAAGCCCGACCAGGTGATCCGCGATCCCGAGGTCGAGAGAGCTTACCTTGGCCAATAGCCTGACCATCGAGAACATCGACGCCGCCTACGGCAGCGTGCGCGTGCTCGAGCACGTGTCGCTGACCGTCGGGCCGGGCGAGACGGTGGTGCTGCTCGGGACCAACGGCAACGGCAAGTCGACCTTGATGAAATCGGTGATGGGGATCGTGCGCCCGCACGCCGGCCGCATCACGGTCGAGATCGACGGCGAGCAGCACGAGCTCATCGGCCGCACCACCGAGCAGATCGTCGACCTCGGGATCGCGCTGGTGCCGGAGGGCCGCCGCCTGTTCCCGCGGCTCACGGTGGAAGAAAATCTGCTGCTCGGGGCGTTCCGCAGCAAGGCGCGCGCGGCACTGAAGTCCAACCTGGATTTCTGCTTCGAGTGCTTTCCGCGCCTGGCCGAGCGGCGCTCCCAGCTCGCCGGCTCGATGAGCGGCGGAGAGCAGCAGATGCTCGCGCTCGCGCGCGCGTTGATGCTATCGCCGCGCATCCTCCTGATCGACGAGCCGTCGGTCGGCCTGGCGCCGGTGCTGGTGAGCCGAACGATCGACAAGATCAAGGAGCTCAAGCAGCAGTACAAGCTCACCGTGCTGATGGCGGAACAGAATTTCCCGCAGGCCCTGCGCATCGCCGACCGCGGCTACGTCATCGTGCACGGCCAGATCGCGTTCGAGGGCCGCTCGGCCGACGAGCTCAACAACAACGAGCTGATCCGAAAGTTCTATCTCGGGCTGTAGCTGGCCTCCTGCTCAGCCGGCCCGCTGCGTAGCAAGCCTCAACCAACCCCCCAGGCCCACGCCCGCGCCAAAGCAGCTCGAAGCCTGCGACCTCGGGCGCTGCTGTCCGTCGCTGCTGCCCGTCAGCGTGACGGATCGCCGCCCTCGACCATGATGGTCTCGACCTCGCCAGCGCCGTTGCGGCGGAACGCCGCCGCGGCGTCGTATTCGGCCGAGGTGAAGCAGGCCACCCCCTGCTCGAAGGTGGGAAACTCGATCACAACGAAGCGCTGGAATTTGTCCGGGCCTTCCATGATCCGGTAGCGGCCGCCGCGCGCGAGCACCCTGCCGCCGTACTTGGCGATGATGCCGGGCACGAGGTCGGTGTACTTCTTGTATTCGACCGGATCGTTGATCTTCGATCGCGCAACCCAATAGGCCGGCATCTGATCTCCTCGCCAACTCCTGCCTGCAGCAAAGACTGATGCCCGCAAAGGCGGGCCTCCGATACACTCGGCGCTCGCGGCAAGAATCGCAAGCCTGCGTCCTGGTATCATGCGCTTGCACGACGAACGCGGCTGGAATCGCCGCAGGAGGAGCAGCCATCATGGCGCGCAAGCTGATCGACATTTCAGTGCCGCTGGAGAACGAGGTGGCCGCCGATCCGCCGGGCTACGGCCCGAAGATCGACTATCTCACCCACCGTCAGACCGCCGCGGACGTGATCAAGTTCTTTCCAGGCCTGCGCGAGCAGGATCTGCCTGACGGCGAAGGCTGGGCGATCGAGTGGATCAGGCTCTCGACTCACAATACCACCCATCTCGACGCTCCCTGGCATTTCGCCTCCACGATGGATTGCGGAAAACGCGCGATCACCATCGACGAGGTGCCGCTGGAATGGTGCCTGCAGCCCGCGATCAAGCTCGACTTCCGCCATTTCCCCGACGGCTATGTGGCAAGCGCGCGCGATGTCGAGGCCGAGCTTGCGCGCATCGGGCACACGCTCGCGCCGCTCGAGATCGTGCTGGTGAACACCAGCGCGGGCGCGGCCTACGGGCGCGACGATTACGTCGCCAAAGGCTGCGGTATGGGCCGTGAGGCCACGCTCTATCTGCTCGAGCGCGGCGTGCGCGTGACCGGCACCGATGGCTGGAGCTGGGACGCGCCCTTCGTCCATACCAGGGAGAAATATCTCGCCACCCGCAACGCCGCCCTGATCTGGGAAGGCCACAAGGCCGGCCGCGAGATCGGCTATTGCCATATCGAGAAGCTGCACAATCTCGAAGCGCTGCCGGCCAAGGGATTCACGGTCAGCTGCTTTCCGGTCAAGGTGCGCGGTGGCTCCGCCGGCTGGACGCGCGCGGTCGCCATCATCGAGTGAGGGCTCGCGCGCAAGCCGTCCGCGCACACGATGCCTTATGCCGCGCCGGCGCGTGTTGACCGGGCCAGCCACCCCGCCTAGGGTCGCGGCCCCATAAAACCGGCGCAAGCTCGTGCCGCTCATCCCGGGAGGACAGCGTGGACAGACGCAGCTTCGTCATCGGCTCCGCCGCCGCGGCGGCCGGGCTCAAGGCATCGTTCGCGCAGGACGCCTATCCGACCCGCGCGATCGTGCTGATCAATCCGTTTCCGCCGGGTGGCGCCGCCGATGTGGTCGGACGACCGCTCGCGGCGGTCATGGAGCCGATGGTGCAAAAGCCGGTCGTGATCGAAACCAAGGCCGGCGCGGCCGGCGCGGTCGGCGCGCAATTCGCCGCCAATGCCAAGCCGGACGGCTACACGCTGCTGCTCCATATCACTTCGATCTCCGGCTTCGCCGAGGTCGACAAGCTGTTCGGACGCACCCCGAAATTCACGCGCGCCGACTTCATTCCGCTCGCGCGCTTCGTGGCCGATCCGTGCGTGCTGATTGTCAACGATCAGCAGCCCTACAAGACCCTGCAGGAGCTGGTCGACGACGCCAAGAAGCGGCCGAACGAGATCATCTTCAGCTCTTCCGGCCTCTACGGCGCGCTGCACATCCCGACGGCGCTGTTCATGAAGGCGGCGGGTGGATTGAAGCTGCGCCATCTACCGACCAACGGCGGCGGGCCGGCGCTGACCGCATTTCTCGGCAACAATTCCCAGGTGCTGGTTTCCTCGATCTCGGCCTGCCTGTCGCAGATCAAGGCCGGCAAGGCGCGGCCGCTCGCGTTGTTCGGCGGCGCGCGCTCGAAGGCACTGCCCGACGTGCCCACCATGAAGGAGCTCGGCTACGACATCGAGTATTACCTCTGGGTCGGCGTGTTCGCCCCGAAGGGCACGCCAGCGAATGTCGTCGCCTTTCTGCGCGACAGCTTCAACAAGGCGGCGCATGCCGACCAATTCAAGGCCGCGATCGCCAATCTCGGACAAGAGCTGGCTTACATGGACCAGCCCGAATTCGCGCAATTCTGGGACGCCGACGCGCAACGCATCGAGGCCGCGATCCGCGCCATCGGCAAGGTCGAGGGCTAGCTTTGCTCTGACCTCATCCGATCGAGAGCCTCTGCTGGCGCGGTTGTCGTCCCCGCGAAAGCGGGGAGCCGTCGTGCGACACGCGCCGAGCTCCGAAACTGGACGCCCGCCCGCGCGCGGCGATGGGATATGATACTGAAAATTTGTGCGTCTCATTGAAGATGAAAGCCGGCATTCGGGCTGATGGCATGACTCTGCGCACAGATCACATTGCCGGGGGTGCCTTCGCCGGCTTCGGCCTCCTGGTGCTGGCGCTCAGCGGTGACCTGCCGTTCGGCACGTTGTCGTTTCCCGGCGCCGGCATGATGCCGAAGCTGCTGGCCGGCCTGCTCGTCGTCTTTGGTCTGCTGATCATGCTGCGCGCGGGCGAGAGTGCGCCGCTCGCCGCGGTCTCGTGGCGCGACCTGCCGCATGCCGTGCGCATCGTCGCCGTCACCGCGGTCGCGGCCGCGCTCTACCAGACGCTCGGGTTCCTCGTGACCATGACGCTGCTGCTGTTCGCGCTGATCTTCGGCGCCGAGCGCCGCCATCCGCTGGCCGCGGCCGCCTTCAGCATCGGCGTGGTGGCGCTGACCTATCTGCTGTTCGACGTGCTGCTGAAAACTCCGCTCGCAACCGGCGTGCTCGGATTCTGACGATGGGCACGGTGGAAAGCCTGCTGCTCGGTTTCTCGGTCGCGCTCCAGCCCGATGTCCTCTGGTACGCCTTTCTCGGCTGCCTGGTCGGCACCGTGGTCGGCGTATTGCCCGGGATCGGGCCGCTCTCCGGCATCAGCATTCTGCTGCCCGCGACCTTCGGGCTCGATACCACCAAATCGGTGGTGATGCTCGCCGGCATCTATTACGGCTCCCAATACGGCGGCTCGACCACCTCGATCCTGATGCGGATCCCGGGCGAAGCCTCGTCCGTGATGACCTGCATTGACGGCTACGCCATGGCGCAGAAGGGCCGTGCCGGTGCGGCGCTGTGCATCGCCGCCGTCGGCTCGTGGGTGGCGGGCACGTTCGGCGTCGTCATGTTGACGCTGATCGCGCCGCCGCTCGCCGTGTTCGCGCTGCGCTTCGGCCCGCCCGAATACGCCGCCTTGCTGGTACTCGGTCTCGTCTTCCTCGCCTACATGTCGGCGACCTCGCTGCCGCGCACCCTGCTGATGGCGTGCTTCGGGCTGCTGCTCGGCACCGTCGGGATCGACAACATGACCGGGCACTTCCGCTATTCCTTCGACATCGCCGAGCTCGGCGACGGCATCGGCATCGTCCCGGTCGCGGTCGGCCTGTTCGGACTGGGCGAAATCCTCTCGACCCCGTCCGCCGACGTGGTCGGCAAGGTGATCGCGCCCAGGCTGCGCGAGCTCTTGCCGAACTGGCAGGAATGGCGGCAATCGGCGATGCCGATCGCGCGCGGCTCCGTCATTGGGTTCCTGATCGGCCTCACGCCCGGTTCCGCGCACATCATCTCGAGCTTCCTGTCCTACGGAGTGGAGCGGCGCCTGTCCAAGCACCCGGAGGAATTCGGCAAGGGCGCCGTTGCCGGAGTGGCCGGACCGGAATCGGCCAACAACGCGGCCTCGACCGGCGCCTTCGTGCCGATGCTGGCCCTCGGACTGCCGACCGGACCGATCACCGCGGTGCTGATCGCCGCGCTGATGATCCACGGCGTCCCGCCCGGTCCGACGCTGGTGAACGAGCATCCCGACCTGTTCTGGGGCTTCGTCGCCTCGATGTATGTCGGCAACCTGATGCTGCTCGCGCTCAATCTGCCGATGGTCAGTCTGTTCGTGAACGTGCTGCGGCTTCCCTATGTCTATCTCTATCCGCTGGTGATCATGTTCTGCGTGATCGGCGTCTACGAGGTGAACAACTCGATCGTCGACGTCTGGATCATGCTGATCATGGGCGTTCTCGGCTACGGGCTGCGCAAGTTCGGGCTCGATCCGGCGCCGCTGGTGCTCGGTCTGGTGATCGCGCCCACCTTCGAGATGTCGCTGCGACAGTCGCTGATCATGTCGAACGGCAACTGGACGATCTTCTTCCAGCGCCCGATCGCCTTGACGCTGCTGGCGCTGTGCGCCGCGCTGCTGGTGCTCGCCGCCTCCACGCTCCTGCGCAACCGCAAGGACTGGCGCAGCAAGCTGGCCGAGGCGGAAGCGGGCGAAACCTAGAGCATGATCCCGAAAAGTGGGCGCCGGTTATCGGACAAGATCATGCTCCAACAAAAAGGTAGAGCGGGATGACGATTCGAAGAAAAATCATCGCGCTCTGGCGCGGGGCACGCGGCGCTCACGCCGCGGACGCGAGTGCCACGGCCTCGACCTCGATCTTGAACCCGTAATGCAGCTGCGGCACCGGCACCACCGCGCGCGCGGGACGCGCGTCGCCCGCCCAGGCGGCGTAGATCGCGTTGAACGCGGGCCACGACGCGATGTCGGTGACATAGACCCGGACCTGCGTCAGTGCCTCGATCGAGCTGCCCGCCGCCCGCAAGGCATGCGCCACGTTGGCGAGCGCCTGCCGCGCCTGTTGCTCGAACGGCGCCTCGTTGAGCTTGCTGCCGTCGGGGGCGATCGGCAGCTGGCCGGAAACGAAGACGAATCCGCCGGCGCGCACGCAATGGCTGTAATGGCCGCCCGGCGGCGCCATGGTCTCGGGGTTGCTGTGGACGATCTCGCCAGCCATGGAAGCGTCTCCCTTTTCGCGCGTGCCCGCGTGCGCCGCCGTTGGTTTAACGCGGCGATCGTGCTTGCGGCAACGCGACTTCGTTGTGCCGCAGGCCGCGCCGCCGCGGAATTCCGCTTCCGGCGGATTCCGCTCTGCCGGGAAACGCTCTACTCTCAGGCCGCGATTCGACGCAGGCCTGATTCCATCAGATGACTGGAATAGCCGTCGGCCATTGTGCGCGCTGCGGCGCGGCCGCCCCTTATTTCGCGCGCTTTTGTCCGCACTGCCACGCCCGCAACCTGCCCAATCCGGTCGCCGCCGCGGTCGCTGCCGCCGCGCTGCTCGCGGCCGGCGGGCTGGTCGCGTTCGGCTGGTGGGAGCTGCGCGGGGCGGGCGAGCCGGCGAGCGCGCCAGTGACGCTTGCGCCATCGGCTGCGGCGCCGGGCAGCCAGACCGCCTCGGACTACGGCTGGCTGATTACGGCGATGGCCGAGTGCGAGGCACGAGCCAAGCACGATGGCGACGCCGTGCATTTCCTGATCGTGCCGGTCACCGCGACCGCAGTGTCACTGCCGGGCTGGGCACCGGCGGCGATCGGCACCATCGGCGATGACATCACCTTGCTGCAGTCGACCGATACCCTGATCGGACTTCGCAACGGCGCGCTGGCGCTTTACGACAAGCCGGTGACGTTCGCGTTGTCGGACGCGGCCCGCAAGACCGTGTACAAATGGAAGCCGTCGGTCGGGGTCACCGCGGTCAGCAGCCGCGAGCTCGGTGCCGGCGGCTTCGCGCTCGGCTTGGACATCACCGATCCCGCCGCCGCGATCACCTGGGGCCCCACCATCAACCTGCAGAAGGGCACCTGCTACTGGATCAACGCGCTCGTACCGAAACCGCGGCACGGCGGGTGAGCGCGATGCTCACGCCCATAACCGTTCCTTCTCGAGTCCCTTGTAGAGACCGGCGACGTATTCGCCGTAGCCGTTGAAAAGGAGCGTCGGCCGCCGCTCGTTCAGCCCGATCAGCTCCTCGCTGGCCTGGCTCCAGCGCGGATGCGGCACGTCGGGATTGACGTTGGCCCAGAAGCCGTACTCGGACGATTGCAGCGCTTCCCAATAGCTCTTCGGTCGCTGATCGGTGAAATTGAAACGCACGATCGACTTGATCGACTTGAAGCCATACTTCCACGGCACGGCAAGGCGCAGCGGCGCGCCCTGCTGCTTCGACACCGGTTTGCCGTAGGCGCCGGTGACGAGGAAGGCGAGGTCGTTGGTCGCTTCCGCCATGGTCAAGCCTTCGACATAAGGCCACGGGTACCAGGTCTGGCGCTGAGCCGGCGCCGTCTTGGGATCGAGGAAGGTTTCCATCCGCACGTACTTCGCCGACGACAGCGGCTTGGCCAGCTCGACCAGCTTGGCGAAGGGAAAGCCGCTCCAGGGGATCGCCATCGACCATGCCTCGACGCAGCGATGCCGATAGAGCCGCTCTTCCAGCGGCATCCTGCGGATGAGGTCGTCGATGCCGATCTCCTGCGCTTTCTCCACCATGCCGTCGATCTTGATCGTCCACGGCCGCAGCTTGAGCGCCTGCGCCGCCCTGGCGATGTTCTTGACCATGCCGAACTCGTAGAAATTGTTGTAGTTGGTATTGATCTTCTCGTCGGTTACGGGGCGGTCGAGCGCGTATTTCTCGTTGCGCTTGGCGGGATAGAGATCGCCGGTGGGATCCGGCAGGTCGGCAACGCGCTGCGCCGATGCGGCGCCGGATGACAGCGAGAGCGCGGCCGCGCCGGCGCCGGCAAGGAAGCCGCGGCGGTCCAGGAACAGATGCTCGGGCGTGGCGAGTTGTTGCGGAAGCTCCCATCCGCGGCGGCGAATGACGTGCATGGCTCGTCCTCCGGATTTGGCGCATCATTCGATACGCCCCGCGTTCATCACGGGCAAGTCACGGTTGCGGCAAGACCAGACGCAGGCGCTACGACCCATCGCGCATGCATGCGCAGTGCGAGCCTGCGCCGTCGGTCAGACCAGCGCGCGCAAGACCAGATAGGCCCCGAGCAGCAGCGCGCCCGCGAAGAAGATGAGACGGAAAGTCTGCGGTCGCACGCTGGCGCGCAGCCACTGCCCGAGCACCATGCCGGCAAGCGCCGGAGCGAGCACGCCGAGCGAGGCGCCGGCGACCGGCACGCGCAACGCCCCGTCGCGCACCAGGGTCGCCGCCAGCGCCAAGGTGGAGACCGTGAACGACAGCCCGAGCGCCTGCACCAGGCGGTCCTTCTCAAGGCCGATCGCCTGCAGGTAGGGAACCGAGGGGATCATGTAGACCCCGGTCGCCGCGGTCACCAGACCGGTCGCCAGCCCGACCAGCGGCGAGAGCCACGGTTCGAGCCCGACTGGCACCCTGAACTCGATCGAGCTCAGGCCGAGCACGCCATAGAGCGCGAGCACGGCTCCGAGCGCCGCCGATGCCTGCGTGCCGTCGGCGCTGATGAACCCGCCGCCGGCCCAGGTCCCCGCGCTGATGCCGGCGAGCATGGGCCACAGCCGCCGCGCGAGCGGCGCCAGCTCCGGCCCGAGCGCCTGCCAGACATTGGTGAGGAATGACGGGGCGACCAGCAGCGCGGCCGCCTGCGCCGGCGTCATCACCAGCGCGAGCAGGCCCATCGCGACGGTCGGCAGTCCCAGACCGATCGCGCCTTTCACGAACCCAGCGAGCGCGAAGATCGAGGTGATGGCGGCAAGCGCGGAGATCGCCATGCCGGCGATATAGCAGGGGCGCCGCGCATTGCGGCTTCCAATGTCGCGAACGGCGGCTTCGGAAACAACGGGGGTCAGAGCTCAGGCGACGACGCCTGACCTCTGCTGCCGGATGGGATCGGCGGCTTCAGGCTGCCGCGGACTTGCGCGCTGCCACGATCTGGTCGGCGGTGCGGCCGACGAGCTCGGCCATGTGATCGAACTTGAACGTGAAGCTGCCGACGCCGGCGGTGGCCGAGCGCACTTCCACGATCAGATCGCCGATTTCCGCTTCCGGCATCTGCACGCGCACGACGTCCCAGCCCTCCCAGCCCTCGCGGGTGTCGAAGCCCAGAATCTGGCCGCGCCGTCCCGACATCAGCGCGTTCATCTTGGCGGTCGCGTCGGACGGGCACACGATCTCGACCTGGTAGATCGGCTCGAGCAGCACCGGTTGGCACTGCGGCAGCCCGTCGTGGATGGCGAGCCGGCCGGCGAGCTGGAACGCCATGTCCGAGGAATCCACGGTGTGATAGGAGCCGTCGATCAGCTTGGCCGCGACGTCCACCACTGGAAACCCGAGCGGACCGTGCTTGAGGGCATCCATGACGCCCTCTTCCACGGACGGGATGTAGTTGCGCGGCACCACGCCGCCCTTGATTTCCTCGCTGAAGCTGAAGCCAGAGCCGCGCGGCAGCGGCTTGATGTCGAGCACGACGTCGCCGTACTGCCCATGGCCGCCCGACTGCTTCTTGTGCCGGCCGCGCTGCACGATGCCCTTCTTGATGGTCTCGCGGTAGCCGACGGTCGGTTTGTGCGAAGCGGTGGCAATGCCGAAGCGATCCGACAGCCGCTCGGTCGCCACCCGCAGCTGCATCTCACCCTGCCCCCACAGCACGACTTCGTGCGCCTCGGCATTGTGCACGACCGTGATCGAGGGGTCCTCTTCCAGCAGCTTGGCCAAGGCCTGCCCCAGCTTGACGTCGTCCTTGCGCTCTTTGGCTACGACTGCAATGGACAGCACCGGCGCGTGCGGAGCGACGTTCGCCACCGGCGCATGCGCCTGCTGGCCCTCGCTCAAGGTATCGCCGGTCTTGGCATGGTCGAGCTTGCCGAGCGCCACCGTGTCGCCGGCTTCCGCCGGCCCGCGCTTCTCGCTGTGCTGACCCAAGAGCTTGAACACGGCCGCGACCCGCCCGGCCTCGGCGTCGGGGGTGACCAAGTGGGCGCCGTCGCCGATCTTGCCGCTGAGCACGCGGACAACCGACATCTTGCCGCCGTGCGAAGTATTGACGGTCTTGAGCACGTAGGCGACGGCGCCGCCGGGCTTGACGCCCAGGCGCTTCGCGGTCTCGGCGACGCCGGGCGCCTCATGGCGCAACGCCTTCATCAGACGCAGCACGCCGTTGGTGCGCGTGGCCGAGCCGAGCAGCACCGGACACACCAAGCCGTCGCGCAACTCCTTGGCGAGATCGTCGAAGATCTTGTCGCGCGGAGGCTGCACGTCCTCCAACAGCTGCTCCATCAGCTCGTCATCATGGTCGGCGAGCGTTTCCAGCATGGAGAAGCGGGCGGTCTTCTCGCGGTCGAGCGCATCGCCCTCGAGCGGGATGACCTGCGACGGCGCATGCTCCTTGTAGACGAACGCGCGTTCGAGCGCGAGATCGACGAAGCCGGTGACGATGTCGCCCGAAAAGGTCGGGATCTGGCGCAGCAGCAACTTGCCGCGCGAGGCCGGCTGCAGCATCCGCAGCACCTCGTGGATGGTGGCATCGGCCTTGTCGATCTTGTTGACGAACAGAAAACGCGGAATCTTCTGCTCCTCCAGCTCGCGCAGGATGAGCTGAAGCTGCGGCACCTTCTTCTCGTCGAGCTCGCACACCACGACCGCGGCGTCGACCGCTGGCAGCGCCGCGCGCATGTCGTGGACAAATTCGACCGAGCCCGGACAATCGACGAAGGTATAGGAATCACCCATGAAGCTCGTGGTGGCGACGGAAATCTCGACGCTCATCTTGTGATAGCGCGCCTCCTTGGTGGCATCGCCCACGGTGTTGCCGGCTTCGATCGTTCCCTGGCGCTGGATCGCACCGGTGCGGGCCAGGATCGCCTCGAGCAATGTGGTCTTGCCGCTCTGGAACGGGCCCACCAGCGCGATGCACCGTGGACCCGTAGCTCGTGTGCCGTTCTGTGCCATATCCGCCTGCCGCTCGATCGCGATGCGGCCCTCTGCACGGCCGCTTCGCGCCATCGTTTCAGGCCGGAGGGGGAGTTGGCAAGGGGCGGGGCGTCTCACCAGGCGGATGCGGGAACCAGTCCGGCGGACGCAAGACGGAAACGGCCGCCTCGCGAGGCGGCCGTTGCTGATCGCGAGCGCAATGCGCCGGTCAGGGTCCCGGACGCAGATGCAGCTCCGCCACCCCGAGCGCGAAATTGAGCCCGACCGAGGTGTCGACCGAGATCGGCTGCAACGCCACGGTGCGGTTGGAACCGCCCAGGAGAACGTTGGCACCCAGTCCGGCAGCGACTGTCACTTGCCCGCTCGCGCCGTAGTAGTCGCCGGCGAGAAAGCCGGGGCCGGGAGGCGCGATGCTGTCGGTGAACACCGCCCAGACCATCACGCCGCCGCCGGTGGCGCCGACGTCGAGCCCGAACTTGCTGATCGAGCCGTTGTAGGCCTGCTGCGGGCCGACCGGCTCCGGCGCGAACGTGCAGGCGACCGCCTTCTGCGATCCGATGATGAAGCTCATGCCGGCCGAGATGTCGCAGGTGAGGACACCGGCTCGCACGCGTTGTGCGCCGGCAGGATCGGCGCAGATCGCAACCGCGGCGACAGCGGCAGCTCCGATGGCATAGCGCAGCATTATGGACCCTCCTTCTTGGCAATCGCACAGACCCGATGCGGGCTTGCGCGCGGTGGAACGAGCTTACGCGAGGCCGGTGTGCGGTGGATGGCGGCCGAGCTTGCGCGCGCGGCGCGAGCTCGTCGGCGGCGGCACGCTCATTTCAGGTTTCCGCAGAAGCGCTGGATGCGACGGCAGGCCTCTTCCACGTCCTCGGTCTTGGTCGCATAGGAGATGCGGAAGGCGGGACCAAAACCGAACGGCGTGCCCTGCACCACCGCCACGCCCTCGGCGTCCAACAGCTCGGTGACGAAATCCTCGTCGGTGGCGAGTCTGTTGCCCGTCGGCGCCGTGCGGCCGATGGTGCCGGCACAAGACGGAAAGACGTAGAACGCGCCTTCGGGCTTGGGGCATTGAATGCCGCGCGCCTGGTTGAGCATCGATACGCACAGGTCGCGCCGCTCCCTGAAGATCGCATTGTGTTTGGCGATGAAATCCTGCGGGCCCTGCAGCGCCTCGACCGCCGCCCATTGCGCCACCGCGGTCGGGTTCGAGGTGGATTGCGACTGGATCATCGCCATGGCCTTGATCAGCGGCTCGGGGCCGCCGGCGTAGCCGATGCGCCAGCCGGTCATGCAATAGGTCTTGGAGACGCCGTTCACCGTGAGCGTGCGTTCGTACAGCCTGGGCTCGAGCTGGGCCGGGGTGGTGAACTCGAAATCGTCGTAGACCAGGTGCTCGTACATGTCGTCGGTCATCACATAGACCTGCGGATGCCGCACCAGCACGTCGGTGAGCCGCTTGAGCTCGGCGCGGGTATAGGCGGCGCCGCTAGGGTTCGACGGCGAGTTGAGCAGTACCCACTTGGTCTTAGGCGTGATCGCGCGCTCGAGCGCCTCGGGCGTCATCTTGAAGCCGGACTCGAGCGTCGTCGGCACCGCCACCGGCTCGCCGTGCGCCAGCAGCACCATGTCGGGATAGCTCACCCAATAGGGCGCCGCCATCACCACCTCGTCGCCCGGATCGAGCGTCGCCATGAAGGCGTTGTAGAGTACCTGCTTGCCGCCGGTGCCGACGATGATCTGGCTCGGCTTGTAGTCGAGGCCGTTCTCGCGCTTGAACTTGCTCGCGATCGCGGCCTTGAGCTCGGGGATGCCGTCGACCGCGGTGTATTTCGCCGCCTTGCCGGCCTCGATCGCGCGGATCGCCGCGCGCTTGATGTTGTCGGGCGTGTCGAAATCGGGCTCGCCGGCGCCGAGCCCGATCACATCGCGGCCGGCCGCTTTGAGCGCGCGCGCCTTGTCCGTCACCGCGATGGTGGCGGACGGCTTGATGCGGCTCAGATATTGCGCGAGCAGGGCCATGCGAAGCTCCGTTTCCCGGTAGCAGGCGGGAAGCTTCCTAATGGCACGCGCCGCCGACGGCAAGCCTCAATCGTGGCTGCGCCCGCAACCGCGATGTTCCGCTCACATTCCAGTCATCTGCCGAACGTCATGGCCGAAGTTTGATGTGCAAGGCAGGCTCGAGTTTGATGTGCAAGGCAGGCTCGCGATTCGGCGAGCGGGATTCACTGAAATATTTCGGCAAATCGCGTCTTGAGCTCCCGTCCCTGCGCCTCGATCAGATCGAGATCGACGGGGATGAATTTGACCGCGCTCAGCGCCGGCTGGCCCGGCGGCGGTGCGATGTCGACGCGGGCGGCATGAATGCCGCCGGCCGCGATCATCTGCTGCGCCGGTGGCGAGATCATGAACTGCGCGAACAGCTTGGCGGCGTTGGGATGGCGCGCGCCCTTGAGCACCGCGGTCGGCGACGACACGATGAAGACGCCTTCGGACGGGTAGATCAGCTTCTGGTTGGGCACGTCATGGCCGTGCGCGAAGCTGCGCGGATCGGCGCCCTCGGCACCGATCACGCGCTCGCCCTGCTGCATCGTGCTGAAGACCTGCTGGTGGCCCTGGACGATCATGGTGTCATTCGCGCGCAGCGCCTTGTAGAAGTCCCAGCCCAGCTTGCGCGAGAGCATGCCGACCACCACCAGCTGGATTGCCGTGAAGGAGGGGTCGGGCATCACCATCAGGCCCTTGTATTTCGGCTGCTTGAGATCCGACCAGGTGGTGGGAGCATCCGTCACCTTGTCGGTGCGGACCGGGATGCCGATGATCGACAGCCGCTGGGCGATCCAGCGTCCGTCGCGATCGCGCGCGCCTTCAACCACCTGATCGAAGCCGGCGGGGCGGAACGGCTCGAACAGACCCTGCTTGGCGAGCGCGTTGGCGGCGCCGGCGTCCGACATCGTCATCACGTCAGCGCCGGGGCGGCCGGCGCCGATCTCCTGCTGCAGCCGCCGCAACACCGCCTGTCCACCGGTGCGCAGGAGCTCGACCTCGATCCCGCTCTGCTGCCGGAAGGCGTCGGCGAGCTGCTGGGCGAGCGCGACCGGCGTCGACGTGTACCAGCTCACGCTGCCTTCCTTGCGCGCCGCCTCGGTGTCGGCGCGGTCGGGCGCCTGCGCCTGCGCTCGCGCCGGCAGCGCGGCACACAGGCCAAGCATCGCCACGACGGCCAACGCGACGGCAAAACTGATCCGCGACCGCATCGGCGTCCCTCCATCGGCGCGATCTTGTCCCGCGGCGCCGTTGCCGCCATCGTCGGCCCGCCGCCGCGAAAAGGCAATTGCAGCGCGGCGCGGCATACGGCTCCGCCTACACGGTCGGCACGCGAAATTCGGGATGCCCGCCGGGGATGATTCCCGCGCCATCAGGCGTTACACTCGGGCGGAGAAAAGCCAAGCGTTCGTCCCCGGGAGGAGGCGATGAAGCTCACGCCCGACGAGATCAAGACCTTCGACGAGCAGGGTTACCTGTTCTTCCCGCAATGCTTCGCCGAACAGGAAGTTGCGGTTCTGCGCAGCGAAGCGGATCGCATTCTCAAGAGCGACCGCCAGGAGGTCTGGCGCGAGAAGACCGGCGCGCCGCGCACCGCATTTGCCGCCCACACCTACAGCGAACCCTTCCGCTTGATGGCGCATCATCCGCGCCTGGTCGAGCCGCTGCAGCAGCTGTTCGGCGAAGGCGTCTATGTTCATCAGTTCAAGATCAATGCCAAGGCGGCGTTCGAAGGCGACGTCTGGCAATGGCACCAGGACTACGGCACCTGGGCGCGCGACGACGGCATGCCCGAACCGCGCGCCATGAACATCTCGATCTTTCTTGACGAGGTGCTGCCGATCAACGGTCCGTTGATGCTGATCCCGAAGAGCCACAAACACGGCACGCTCGCTGCCGGCCACGACCAGAGCACGACCTCATATCCGCTGTGGACGCTCGATGCGCCGACCGTGACGCGGCTGTGCGCGGAGGCGGCGCCGGCGGGCGGGGTCGGCATCGTGGCGCCGACCGGCAAGCCGGGCTCGGTGCTGATGTTTCACGGCAATCTCGTGCATGCCTCGCCGCCCAACATTACGCCCCATCCGCGCAAGATCGTGTACCTGACGCTGTGCGCCGTCTCCAACCACATCACCAAGTTCACGCGCGCGGAGTGGATCGCCCACCGCGACTTCACGCCGATCGTGCCGGTCGATGACGACGCCCTCGTCGCTTGCGCTCGCGCTCAGCGGCAGGCGGCGGAATAACCTCGGAATAAATTTCCGCCTGCAGCCGCGGTGGCAGCAGGAATCGGCTGCGGCCCGCGGGCGCGGTAGTCCGCGACCGCTCATCTCTCCCGCGCTGCGTCATGACATTGCCGCCGTGATGGCCTAGACAAATTCGGTCGGGGGCCAAGCAGCCGTCAACGTCCGCCCGAGGAAGCCGATGTATACGCTCTATTCCATGCAGCGGTCCGGCAACAGCTACAAGGTGCGGCTGGCGCTGGTCCAGCTCGGCATTCCCTATCGGCTGGTCGAAGTCGACATCCTCAAGGGCGAGAGCCGCACCCCGGAATTCCTGGCCAAGAATCCGAACGGCCAGGTGCCGCTGCTGGAAGCCGCGCCCGGCCGCTTCCTCGCCGAATCGAACGCGATCCTCTGGCACCTCTCCGCCGGCACCGCGCTGCGGCCGGAGCACCGCATCGATTGCGCCGAGGCGCTGCAATGGATGTTCTTCGAGCAGCACAGCATCGAGCCCAATCTGGGCGCCGCCTATTTCTGGCTGGCGCTGGTCAGGGGCGGCCGCGAGCTTCAGCAGCACGCGCTCGAGGATTGGATGGAAGAGGGCTACCGCGCCCTCTCGGTGATGGAGAACCATCTCAAGCGCCATCGCTACTTCGCGGCGAATACGTACTCGGTCGCCGACATCGCGCTCTACGCCTATACGCATCTCGCGCATCTGTGCGATTACGACCTCACGACCTTCCCGGCGATCCGCGCCTGGCTCGGTCGCGTGGCGGCGCAGCCGCGCTACGTGCCGATGGAATGGCAGCCGGAAAACGTCGTCGCGGCGGAATGAGCGCGCGCGGGCCCTGATCCGCGGCCGGCCTGACAATCCGAAGAAATTGCCGAGTGGCATGCCCGCGAAACGGGCGTGCGCGGCCGCCGCAACATGCGCTAACCGCGCATTAACCACGATCCGCAAAAGGCCGCAGCGGGTCGCGCCGCGTTAACCCTTTGTTAACCCAAAACACAACTTTGCCCTTATTCGCCAAAGCCTTCGCCCAAGTCCGGCCGAACCGGCGCCGGCATCGGCGGCGACAAATTGCGAACTGATTCGCGGAGATTTGTGATGCGCAGAAGATTGATCGCACCGGTCGAGCGGGAGACGCGCCAGCCTGCCGCGTCGAAGCGCCGTGCAGTGGCCGTCGTCCAGTTGATCGCCACCGCCGCCCTCGCGCTGTCGACCGCGGTCGCCGTCACCGCCGTCTCGATCGGGATCGCCCGCGCCGACGTGCTGGGCGTCGTGGCCGAGGGCGATGCCACGCCGTTCGCCGTCGCGCTGTCGCTGGGCCTGCTGTTCTCCGCCTTGGGCGTGCTCACTGCCGTCGTCGCAGTCGGCCCGCGGAGGGACTGAACCTTAGATTTTGGGCGGCCGGTCGGGGGAGGCACTGCCGCGCATCATCGGATGCGCGGCAGTGACTTATGGTCGGCCTGAACAAGGCGCCGCTCAGTCCGGCTTGATGTTGGCCGCCTTGATGATCGGCCACCACTTCTCGATCTCCGCTTTGTGAAAAGCGGCGAGGCCCTCCGGCGTCTGCTCCTCGCGCGTCGCGATCACGTGCCCCAGCTCGGTGAGCCGTTTTCGCACCGTGGGATCCGCCAAAGTGTCGACCACCGCGGCGTTGAGCTTGGCGACCACGTCTGGAGGCGTACCCTTCGGGACCCACAAGCCGTTCCAGAACGAAATGTACATGCCGGGCGCCCCCACCTCGTCCATGGTCGGCACCGTCGGCGCCGACGGCCAGCGCTCCTTCGACATCACGGCGAACGCCTTGATCTTGCCGCCGCGCAGGAACGGCAAGGTCTGCGAGGCCTCGGCGCAGAACAGGTCGATCTGGCCCGCCACCAGGTCCTGCATGACCGGCGCGCCGCCGCGATAGGGCACGAGCTGGAACTTGGTGCCGGTCTTCTGCTCGAAATAGATCAGGCAGACATGCGCGCCGCTGCCGGCGCCGATGGTCGCGGCCGAGGCCTTGCCGGGATTGGCCTTGAGCCAGGCGATCAACTCGCGCGCGTTCTGCGGCGGCAGCGCGTTCTTGCCGACGATCATCAGCGGCGTGGCGCTGATGCGCGCGACCGGCTGCAATTCCAGCACCGCGTCATGCGCCGCCGGATACATCGCGCCGGCGCCGACGTGGCTTGTCCAGTTGCCGATGCTGAGCGTGTAGCCGTCGGGCGCCGCCTGCGCCGCGCGGGCGACGCCGATGCTGGCGCCCGCGCCGGTCACGGTCTCGATGATCACGGGCTGCCCCAGCGACACCCGCATGCGCTCGCTCAGGATGCGCGCCAGCGTGTCAGTCGGGCCGCCGGCCGGAAACGGCACGATGATGGTGATGGGACGCGACGGATAGTCTTGCGCTTGGGCGTGGGCAATGCCGCCCAACGCGACCGCAATTGCCGCAGCAACGGACGTGATCTTCATCGGCTTCCTCGTCTTTCTCTCGCCGACGGGTCGCCCCGAACTGTCGCAGAAGCCCGTCGATGCAAAAAATTAAATCATGGCGTCACACCGATGTGAACCGCCGGGAGCTTGCCGGAACCGCCGATAGCGACGCATCGTTGTCGCACCAGCGCAAAGCGCGGGAGCGCATATGCGGCTGCCGGAGGTGTCGCATGAGGATCTCGGCCTTGGCATGCGCGGTGGCGCTGGTGGCAATCGGCAGCGCGCCCTGCCACGCGCAGGTGTTTCATTCCTCCGCCGGTGACCTGGCGCTGACCACGGTGGCGCGCGGCCTCGTTCATCCCTGGGCGCTCGCCTTCTTGCCCGACGGCCGCATGCTGGTGACCGAGCGCCCGGGCCGCATGCGCATCGTGACCAAGGACGGCAAGCTCTCGCCCGCGCTCGCCGGCGTGCCCAAGGTGTTCGCGGCGGGTCAGGGCGGCCTGCTCGACGTCGCGCTCGACCGCTCCTTCGCGCAGAATCAGACCATCTATTTCTGCTACGCCGAGCCGGCGCGGGGCGGCGCGCGCACGGCGCTCGCGCGCGCCAAGCTCGTCGACGAAGGCGCACCGCGGCTCGACGCGGTCGAGGTGATCTTCCGCCAGCAGGGGCCGCTTTCCAGCGGCAATCACTTCGGCTGCCGCATCGCGCAGACGCCGGACGACGATCTGTTCCTCACCCTGGGCGAGCACTTCACCACCCGCGACCAGGCCCAGAACCTCGGCAACGATCTCGGCAAGATCGTGCGTATCCGGCCCGACGGCTCGGTGCCGCCGGACAATCCGTTCGTCGGCAAATCCGGAGCCAAGCCGGAGATCTGGAGCTACGGCCACCGCAATCCGCAAGGCCTCGCGATCAATCCCACGAGCGGGAAGCTGTGGGAGCAGGAGCACGGGCCGCGCGGCGGCGACGAGGTCAACCTGATCGAGAAGGGCAAGAATTACGGCTGGCCGGTGATCGGCTATGGCATCGACTACAACGGCGCCCGGATCCACGCCAGCACCCACAAGCCGGGCATGGAGCAGCCGCTCTGGTACTGGGTGCCGTCGATCGCCCCGTCCGGCATGGCGTTCTACACCGGCGACCTGTTTCCGGCCTGGCGCGGAAATCTGTTCGTCGGGGCGCTCGCCGGCGAGCTCTTGGTCCGGCTCGAGCTCGACGGCGACAAGGTGCTCAAGGAGGAGCGCCTGTTGCAGGGCCTGCGCGAGCGCATTCGCGACGTGCGGCAGGGGCCGGACGGCGCGCTTTGGCTCCTCACCGACAACTCCGCCGGCCGGATTCTGCGCCTGGCGCCGGCGCAATGAGCGCCGCGTTTCAGCCCGCGCGGCCGGCCGACTACGCCGCCTGAAATTTCATTGCGAGTTGGCCCGGCGCGGGGCGGGATTTATTTCCGCCCGATGCGGCCGCCGCCATGCGTGGCGCGCTTGCGGGCCCAATGTCATAGTGCCGACACGAAGTTGCTTTACGCGCCGCCTCCGATCCGACAACAGGAATTGATGGGTCGCGCACCGCTCGACGGCGCCGCAGGCGGCGTCGTTAGGCGGTCGCGACCCGTTGCGAGCCCGTGCCATGTTCACGCTCTTCGAGCGGCTGCTGAAGCCGACCGACACCCCGGAGCAGGCGGAGCCGCCGCCCGGCTTCGTCGCCTTCTTCTGGCATTTCGCCCGCCAGGCGAAAGGCCTGTTCGCGGCGTTGTTCGCGGCCGGGCTCGTGGTCGCGCTGCTCGATTCGACCATCCCGGTGTTCATGGGACGGATCGTCACCGTGATCACGCAGAGCCCGCCGGACGAGCTGTTCGCGCGCTTCTGGCCGCAGCTCGTCGGCATGGCGGTGGTATTGCTGATCGCGCGGCCGATCGCGCTCACCACGCAGAACCTGATCGCCAACCAGGCGATCGCCGCCAACGTGTCCAATCGCATCCGCTGGCAGAACCACTGGTACGTGGTGCGCCAGTCCTGGGCGTTCTTCCAGAACGATTTCGCCGGCCGCATCGCCAACCGGGTGATGCAGACCGGCCCGGCGATCCGCGAGACCTTGGTCGCGCTACTCACCAGCGTCTGGTACATCATGGTCTACGGCACCAGTGCGCTGGTCCTGCTCGGCTCCGCCGATCCGGTGCTGACCGTGCCCGTGGTGCTGTGGTTCCTCGGCTATCTGGTGATGCTCCGCGTGCTGGTGCCGCGCATGCGCGACCGCTCCAAGGACGTCTCGGAAGGCCGCTCGCTGCTCACCGGGCGCATCGTCGACAGCTACACCAACATCCTGACGGTGAAGCTGTTCGCGCGCGCGCGCGAGGAGGACGCCTATGTGCGCGACGCCGTCGATCAGCATACCGCGCTGTTCTATCGGTCGCTGCGGCTCAATACGCTGTTCAGCTTCTGCCTGTCGTCGCTCAACGCGATGCTGGTGACCGGCACCGGCGGGCTCGCGCTGGTCTTGTGGACGCAGGGCAAGGTCGCGGTCGGCACCGTGGCGATGGCGTTGCCGCTCGCCTGGCAGATCGTCAACGTCGCCGGCTGGGTCGCCCTGCAGATCACCTCGATCTTCGAGAATATCGGCGTGATCCAGGAGGGCATGATGACGATCGCGCGCCCGATCATGCTCACCGACCGGCCGGATGCGCCGGCACTCAAGGTGACGCGCGGCGAGATCGCGTTCGAGGACGTGCGCTTCGGCTACGGCCGCGAGAGCGGCGTGATCGACGGCCTGAGCTTGACGGTGAAACCGGGCGAGAAGATCGGGCTGATCGGCCGTTCCGGCGCCGGCAAGTCGACCGTGGTCAACCTGCTGCTGCGCTTCTTCGACCTCGAAGGCGGCCGCATCCTGATCGACGGCCAGGACATCGCCGCGGTGACCCAGGAGAGCCTGCGCGCGCAGATCTCGGTGGTCACGCAGGACACCTCGCTGCTGCACCGCTCGATCCGCGAGAACATCCGCTACGGCCGCCCGCAGGCAACCGAGGCGGAGGTGGTGGCGGCGGCCAAGCTCGCCCACGCCCACGAGTTCATTCTCGAGCTCGAGGACTGGAAGCAGCGCCGCGGCTACGTCGCGCAGGTTGGCGAGCGCGGGGTGAAGTTGTCCGGCGGGCAGCGCCAGCGCATCGCGATCGCGCGCGTGATCCTCAAGGACGCGCCGATCCTGGTGCTCGACGAGGCGACCTCCGCGCTCGACAGCGAGGTGGAGGCGGCGATCCAGTCGAGCCTGGGCACGCTCATGGCCGGCAAGACCGTGATCGCGATCGCGCACCGGCTTTCGACCATCGCGCGCATGGACCGTCTGATCGTGCTCGACCGCGGCCGCATCGTGGAGCAGGGCGCGCATGAGGAGCTGCTGCGGCACGGCGGCCACTACGCCGCGTTGTGGCGGCGGCAGTCCGGCGGTTTCATCGACGCCGAGGAGGTGCAGGCGGCGGAGTGAGCATGGCCGATCGCGTGCGGCGATTGGCCGGCTCTCCCACTCGCCGCCTGCGCGGCGGCCGACCCCTGATCCCGGCAGCGGATTTTTCTGCTAAGACGGCGCCAAGTCGTTCGGATGGCGGGAATAAAACGGCCCGACCGGCGATCTTGGCCGATATGACCGCAGCGGTGTCTCTCGAGCATGGCGAGCCTGCCCAGCGACGACGACCGGGCGCGCTTCGCGAGCGTGGTGCTGCCGCACCTCGCCGACGCCTACGCGCTCGCGCGCTGGCTCACCGGCAACCGCGCCGACGCCGAGGACGTGGTGCAGGATGCCTGCCTGCGCGCGTTGCGCGGCATCGGCGGCTTCGCGGGCGTCAATGCCCGCGCCTGGCTCCTGACCATCGTGCGCCACGCCGCCTATGCCTGGCTTGGCAAGAACCGCTCGGCCGCGCTGCTCATGGTCGATGATCTCGAAGCGGTGGAGCAGCAGCAGGCGGGCGGCGGCGGGCCGGATGGGGGGCCGCAGACCCCGGAGGCGGCGCTGATCGCCAAAGCCGACGCCGTGCGCCTCGAAGCCGCGATCGCGGAGCTGCCGCTGCCGTTCCGGGAAACGCTGGTGCTGCGCGACGTGCAGGGCCTCGACTACCGCGAGATCGCCGAAGTGACCAAGGTACCGATCGGCACGGTGATGTCGCGGCTCGCCCGCGCCCGCCGCCGCCTGATCGAGCGCATCGCAACCGACGAGCCGAGGCGCGCGTCATGACGCCCCCGACCACCGATCCGCGCCTTCTCGTTCACGCCTATGTCGACGGCGAGCTCGATCCCGCGCACGCACTCGAGGTCGAGCGCATGCTCGCCGCCGATCCGGCCCTGGCGGCGGAACGCGAGCGGCTGGAAGCGCTGCGCGATGCCATCCGCGCGCAGCTGCCGCGGGAGGATGCGCCGCCGCAGCTCACGCGCCGGATCGAGGCCGCCGTCGGCTTGCGGCGTGCGGACGCGCGCTTGGCGCCGCGGCCGTCCTGGCGCGCGCTCGCGGCCTCGGTCGCGCTCGCGGCGGTGCTGGCGAGCGGCGCCACCTGGCTCGTGCGCGGGCCTGCTCCCGCCGACACGACCGCGGACATGGTGGTGGCCAGCCACTTGCGCGCGCTGATGGCGCCGCAGCCGGCCGACGTCGCCTCCTCCGACCGCCACACGGTGAAGCCCTGGTTCAACGGCCGCATCCCTGAATCGCCGCGCGTGGTCGATCTCGCCAGCGAAGGCTTTCCCCTGATCGGCGGCCGCATCGACGTGATCGGGCAAACCCCGGTACCGACGCTCGTCTATCACTACAACCGGCATGTCATCAGCTTGACCGCGATTCCCGGCGGGCACCCGCTCCCGGGCGGACAGGCGCAGATCGCCGGCTACAATATCGTGTCCTGGAGCGACGGCGGCATCGCCTATTGGGCGGTGTCCGACGTGGCGGCGAGCGACCTCGAAACCTTCGCCAAGGATTTCCGCGCCGCCAATCCGTAGCCTCCGGCCCGAGCTACGATTTATGGCGGCGAGCGCATGGGCGACGATGTACCCGTCTTGGAAGCACTCGACGTAGGGCGCTTTATACGGACCAACTTACCTCGGACCCGCCCTCACAGACGTACGGCTTGCCCGCATAGCGGTCGACGAATCGCTAAACTCCCAGAGGGAAACCTGCGATGACGAATGTGCCATCTGCAGACCGCTCTCTTCATCGGAATAGCCGTCATCTGGTTTCTGCTTCAATTCCGTTTTATTGTTCTTTGCATTCACGCGATAAAGAATCGGATCAAGCCTCTGGTCTTTTTCATTTAGTCTCCACTCCAGCTCAATTGCACCCGTTCTGACGACGGTAGGCATCACGGACGCAACTTCGATGCTGTCGTATATCTCAGCGGGAACATAAATCATTTGAGTGCGCATTACCGTCTCGTTCGGTTTGAGCACCGAATCTGAAAAAAGACTACCGACCGCAACAATCTCGGTGTTGAATTTTGAATACCGCTGAATACCCCATCCTTTATGCGAGTTTATTACGAAGTTTGCAGCTTCGGCAGACAGCGAACT
The DNA here is from genome assembly GCA_036555745.1 of Xanthobacteraceae bacterium. Lineage (GTDB taxonomy): Bacteria > Pseudomonadota > Alphaproteobacteria > Rhizobiales > Xanthobacteraceae > VAZQ01. Next base: position 31,672 of record DATBKV010000200.1, read on the forward strand.
ATTTGAATCGCTTACAACAAGGCCCCAGGCAATCCACGCGCTTGATAGAAGGTGCACCGGGCGAGTGCTCGGGTTCGTAGCTGAGACCTGCATCTCTACAGCAATGAGTGGATTCTCTTTATTGCCCATCTGCGAGCCGCCTGGCCCAATTTTCTTAAGCTGGAGATTTACGGAAATGTTTACTGGTGCCGTTCTTGGAACTAGAATCTCCTTGTAAAGAAAGGTATAAGCAGCCCAGCCAGCGGCAATTAGGATGCCGACCGTCTGTACCCAGGTGTTGATCACTTGTCCGAAATTTCGTTCCGAACGCTGCTCCATTTGGCTGCTCCACGCGATTACTTCGCGATCTGCCGACCGCCCGTCGACCTTCTGGCAGAATTTCTGCGTAAGTCGTTCCGCTGCTTGGCGCTACATCGATTGCATGAAGGCCAATTGCCTAGGCTGTCGCGGCACTTTCCGCCGCGATCATCTCCCGTGCCGCTGCATGAATTCGTTCGGCTCGGTCTTTGCTGGCCGAGCTCCGCAGGTGCGACACCTTTCTCACCACGTCCTCCGGAGACATCATCTTGGTTGCGGCTATTGTAGTGGGGCCGATGGAGTAGTCGGCTTTCGCCCCGACCACTTCTTGCAGCGCTTTCGCCGACTTTCCTGCGCCCTCATCCACGCCAAAGTCGAAGACGACCAGATCAACCCCAACCGGAAGCTCGTCACACTTCAAAACATTCCAATAGCGCGCCCGGTAGAGCTCGCATGCGTCTTCCTCCAGGAGTTCCTTGAGATCACTGGCCGTAAGGCTCTCGTCATTACGCAAAGCTTTGAGTTCTTCCAGGTTAATCCCGAACCGAGCGCCGTTATGATGCTTCTCCTCTTCGCGCCTCATCACAATGTCAACGCACCGGTCGAATTTCTTGGAAGGCCTCGTTGCTTCTACCGCAGGCTTCTTTTCGGCCGCGGCCAGCTTTGCGATCTCGGAGCCCTCCGGTATTTTTTTAATCAGCTCGGCGCTCTGTATCTCCTGCCTTTCGTCCTTTTTCTGAGAGCTTGATGAAGACCCCAGCCAGAAGTTCACAACCGTGGCAAACGCCGCGACCAGGGCGCCAACGACGATATTGATGATTTGCATCGTGCTCGGATCAAGGGGTTCCCAGTTAAGCAGAACGAACAGACCAGCGAAGAAGCCAACGATGACCAAAACAGATATGACTGGCGCGGTTGCGGCGATCCACCAGGGACTCTCGCTGGCCAACGCGCGCAAGTTTGCGCGGGCATCTTTCGTGTTCTCCAACTGCTTGCTTAACTCCTGAAGCTGTGCATCGCGCTTTTTCGCTTGGTCCTCGTATTGCAGCTTCATCAGGTCAAACTGCGCTTTTTGTCGCTTTTCCTCCTGCTCGGCGGCGATTTGTGCCAATTTTGCTTCCTGCTCGGCGGCGATTTGCGCCAGCTTAAGCTGCAGCTCGGTCGTCGCGTTTGGATCAGCTTCGAGGCGTTGCCTGGCCTCTGTCGGATTCTCAGTCCGGGTGACATCGGTGACCGCCTTCTTGACGGCGCCTGCGATCGCGCCGGCTTTGTCGCCGACAAGAAACTTGCCAATTTCGGGAAAAAATGACATGGCAATTCCAACCAGCGGGTTCATCATCCCAACTCCCTGCA
>DATBKV010000201.1:0-15607 GCA_036555745.1 Xanthobacteraceae bacterium
CGCTCCGCCGTCGGCTGCTCATTGCCGCGGGCTTTCCGGACGCGGTGGTCAACGGCGTGCCGCCGAAGGGCGCCGGCGCCGACGACCTCATCGACGCGCTCGCCTGCGCCGCCATCGCCCGGCGCATTCACGCCGGCGAGGCGAGTTCGTTTCCACGGCCGCCCGAGCGCGACGCGTTCGGCCTGCCGATGGCGATCTGGGCATGAGACGATGACGGCGTCTGCTACGCCGCCTTACGCTTGGCCTCGATCAGCTTGCGGTTGATCAGGCACTCCGCGATCTGGATCGCGTTGAGCGCCGCCCCTTTGCGCAGGTTGTCGGACACGCACCAGAGCGCCAGCCCGTTCTCGACGGTCGCGTCCTCGCGGATGCGGCTGACATAGGTTGCGTCCTCGCCCGCCGATTCGAACGGCGTGGCGTAGCCGCCGGCCTCGCGCTTGTCGATGACGATGACGCCGGGCGCGCCGCGCAAGGCCTCGCGCGCCTCCTCGGCCGTGATCGGCTGCGCGAACTCGATGGTGACGGCCTCGGAATGGCCGATGAAGACCGGCACGCGCACGCAGGTCGCGACCACCTTGATCTTGGGATCGAGGATCTTCTTGGTCTCGGCCATCATCTTCCACTCTTCCTTGGTCGAGCCGTCCTCCATGAACGCGTCGATGTGGGGGATCACGTTGAACGCGATGCGCTTGGAAAACTTCTTGGGCGCGACCTCGTCGAGCACGTAGATCGACTTGGTCTGCGCGAACAGCTCGTCCATCGCCTCCTTGCCCGCGCCCGACACCGATTGATAGGTGGCGACCACCACGCGCGTGATGGTGGCCTTGTCGTGCAGCGGCTTGAGCACGACCACGAGCTGCGCGGTCGAGCAGTTCGGGTTGGCGATGATGCGCTTCTTGCGGAAGCCGGCCACGGCGTCGGCGTTGACCTCCGGCACCACCAGCGGGACGTCGGCGTCGTAGCGCCAGCACGACGAATTGTCGATCACGACCGCGCCGGCGGCCGCGATCCTGGGCGACCATTCCTTCGACACCGCCGAGCCCGCCGACATCAGGCAGATGTCGACGTCGGAGAAGTCGTGGTGCTCGAGCGCTTTGACCTTGAGCGTCCTGTCGCCGAAGCTGACCTCGGTGCCCTGGCTCCTTCGCGAGGCAAGCGCGATCACCTCGTCGGCCGGAAACGACCGCTCGGCCAGAATTCCCAGCATCTCGCGGCCCACATTGCCGGTGGCCCCCACCACCGCGACCCTGTAACCCATGGCCCAACTCCCGAATTCCCGCCCGCCGCGCGACGCGGGTGGCGCAGCGCGAGCGCTTCTAGGGGAGAAACTGCGCCCTGACAACGCCGATTCGAAGGCGGAGCCGCCGGCGCGAGCCAGGCGCCGGCGCGGCCGCGCTCAACTGCCGTAGTTCTTCTTGAGATAGTCTTCGATGACCTTGGCGTCGGCCTCGCTGATCGGGGCGCCGAAGGTCTTGATCATCTTGGTGACCTCGGCATTCCACAGCGCCGCGTTCGGATACGGCGAGTTCATGAGGATGTAATCGAGGCTGTGGCAGCCGGAGCAGTTGGCTTCGACCGTGTCGAGGCCGGGCGCCTTCTTGAGCTCCACCGGCTTCTCGTCGGCGGCCGCCGGCAGCGTCAGCGCCACGGCGGCGAGCGCAACCATCAATGCGCGCATGGCGACCTCCCTCAGGCCACGTTGAACGTGATGCTTTGAATGACGTTGTGGTGGTAGCCGGCTGGGTTGTGAATGAGCTCGGCGGTCTGGGTCTGCCCGATCTTGTTGGTGGCACGCGCCATCACGGTCTGCTTGCCGGCACCCTTCGGCGAGAGCTGGTAGCTGAAGGTGCGGAAGGCGAACCGGCCGAGATCCTCGCCCAACTTGGCTTCGACCCAGGTCGCGCCGCCGTCGCTCGATATCTCGACGGTGCGGATGCCGTAGCCGCCGTCCCAGGCGATGCCGCCGATCTTGACGGGCGTGCCCCGGACGGTGGCGCCGTCGACGGGGTCGGTGATCAGCGAGTTCACCACCATCTCGCTGATCGGCGTATTGACCGCGCTGTCCTGAGAGGTGAAGCGCGCGACCAGCGGAAACTTGCCGAGCGGAATGCGATAGGCCGACTTCATCCAGAAATTGCTGTCCGGCTTGGTGACCGCCGAGATCGAGTTGATGTGCTTCATCCAGTAGGTGCCGGTCCAGCCCGGCACGATGACGCGGGCGGGAAAGCCGTTGAGATGGGGCAGCGGCGCCCCGTTCATCTCGTAGGCCACGAGCGTGGTGTCCTCGATCGCTTTCCAGACCGGGATGCTCTTGATGAAATCCGGCGTTTTGTCGGTTACCGGCCCGTCGGCGCCCTCCAAAACAATCTCGATCGCCTCCTTCTTGAGCCCGGCCTTGTCCAGCAGATCCTTGAGCCGCGGCCCCTTCCAGCGCGCGCAGCCCATTGCGCCGTAGCCCCACTCCACCCCGGGGACGTGGGGCTGGAACAGCCCGCGCCGGTTGCCCGAGCATTGGTTCACGGCGACCAGCTCGACGGCGGGCAGGCGCTTGAGGTCGTCGAGGGTGAACTCGGCCCGGCCGTTGGCGCCGTCGCCTCCGACCTCGATCTTCCAGGTCTTGGCGTCGACCTCGGGGATGTTGGACAGGTGGTAGCGCACGAAGAACGCGTCATTCGGCGTGATCGCGGTGCGGAAATATTCGATCGGGGTCTCGTAGTTTGGCGGCCGATAGCTGAGCTTGATCAGCGGCTTCTTGCCGGGCAGCGCATCGAGCACAACGTGGTCGCGCAGCCCCTGCGGCAGCGCGGCAGGCAGCTCGAGGCCCCCCGCCGCCGCGGCGGTGCGCAGGCTCATCCCGGAGCCGGCAAGCGCCAACCCGGCGCCTGCGGCTCCGACGAGGTGACGACGTGTCAGCATGACGTTCTCCCTCTCGCTTCTTGCGTGTTTCTTCTCTTCTCAGCGCAATTTTCGAAATAGTTTATGTGATCGGGAAGGAGATCCTAGACGACTTTGTTTCATAATCGATAGGGAAATCGCGGGGGGCATAGAGGGAATTTTGACACACCCGCCGACGAACTGGCGGCGGCCGCGTCCCGCCCGCTGTCGGGGAAGCCGAAACTGGGATATGGATGAGATGAATCGAAAGAGGGTGCCATGGCAGCCAGGGTGTATGCGGCCAGTCTGTGCGCCGCGGTGATCGCGGCGGTCGCGGCGATTGCCGTGTCCCCGGTCGAGGCGCAGACGACGGCCAAGGGCAAGAAGAGAACCTACGTCTACAGCCAGGGGCGCGTTGCTCCCGCCAATCGTCCGCGCGCGCGGATCACCGTGGTGCCGCGCTCCTTCCTCGATGCCGGAACCGAGGTGAAGCCGGGCGACCGCAAGTTTACCGATTACGCCTTCCCCCCGGGCTACACGGGGGCGACGGGCACGGTCACCAATACCGGCGGCAAGGTCGGCTGGGACCGCGAGCCGTTCATGCAGCCGTTCCAGCTGCCGGGCTTCAGCCCCTGGTAGCAGGCTTGCGCTTGCCTCGCCGGCGCGTCGACTAGCAGGTCGGCGAAACAGGTTTTACGCGACTCCAGCTTAAGCCGCGAGCTTCGCCATCTCGCCGATGATCGCGTCGCCCATCTGCGCCGTGCTCACGACCTTGGCGCCGTCGGACTTGATGTCGGCGGTGCGCAGCCCCTGCGCCAGCGCGGCGGCGATCGCCTGATCGATCAAGTCGGCCTCCTTCCCCATGTCGAATGAGTAGCGCAGCGCCATGCCGAAGGAGGCGAGCATGGCGATCGGATTGGCGACGCCCTTGCCGGCGATGTCCGGGGCGGAGCCGTGCACCGGCTCGTACATCGCCTTGCGCTTCTTGCTCTTGGGATCGACCTCTCCGAGCGAGGCCGACGGCAGCATGCCGAGCGACCCGGTGAGCATGGCGGCGACGTCGGACAGCATGTCGCCGAACAGGTTGTCGGTGACGATGACGTCAAACTGCTTGGGCCAGCGCACGAGCTGCATGCCGCCGGCGTCGGCGAGCTGATGCTCGAGCGCGACGTCCTTGAACTCGCGGTCGTGCACCGCCTGCACCACCTCGTGCCAGAGCACGCCGGTCTTCATCACGTTGCGCTTCTCCATCGAGGTGACTTTGTTGCGGCGCTTCTTCGCGAGCTCGAAGGCGACGCGGCTGATGCGCTCGATCTCGTAGGTGTCGTAGACCTGGGTGTCGATCGCGCGCTTCTGTCCGTTGCCGAGATCGCTGATGGTCTTGGGCTCGCCGAAATAGACGCCGCCGGTCAGCTCGCGCAGGATGATGATGTCGAGCCCGTCCACCACCTCGCGCTTGAGGCTGGAGGCGTCGGCGAGCGCGGGGTAGCAGATGGCGGGGCGGATATTGGCGAACAGGCCGAGCTCCTTGCGCAGCCGCAGCAGTCCCGCCTCCGGCCGCACGTCATAGGGCACGCCGTCCCATTTCGGCCCGCCGACCGCGCCGAAGATCACGGCGTCGGCGGCGTGCGCCTTGGCCATGGTGTCGTCGGTGATCGCGACCTTGTGAGCGTCGTAGCAGGCGCCGCCCACCAGCCCTTCGTCGCTCTCGAACCGGCCCAAGCCGCGTGCGTTCATGAACGCGATGAGCTTCTTCACCTCGGCCATCACCTCAGGGCCGATGCCGTCGCCGGGAAGCAGGAGGAGCTTGTGAATTGCCATGGTGCCTCGCCACAGGTCGAAAACGGTCGATTGCTAAAGCTCGGATAAAGCCTTTGCAAGCAGCAGGCGCCGCCGCTGCATTCAGGCTTGAGAAGCCCGCGTGACGCGCGAGCCGGCCGCCGGTGGAGCGTGCTAAGGTCCGGGCGCCGTTCTCCCGCGGGGGTGTCGAATGATCGCAGCGCGATGGACCTTGCGCATATTGGCGCTGCTTGCGGCGGTGGTACTGGTCATCGGTCCGGCATCCGCGCAACCCTATCCCAGCCGGGTGATCAAGCTGATCGTGCCGTTCTCGCCAGGCGGCCAACCCGACACGATCGCGCGCATCATCGCGCAGCACCTGTCGGCAAGCGTCGGCACCACCATCATCGACAACCGGCCAGGCGCCAATACCGCGATCGGCACCAAGGCCGCGGCCGCCGCCGAGCCCGACGGCCACACGCTCTTGTTCGGCTCCTCGACCTCGCTCGCGATCGCGCCCGCGCTCAAGGGCGGCGACTATGACCCCGTGACCGGCTTCGCGCCGGTCGCGATGGTATCGAGCGCGCCTTTCATCATGGTGGTCGGGCCTTCGGTCCCGGCGGCGACCGTCGCGGACTTCGTCGCCTATGCCAAGGCGCATCCGGGCAAGCTCAACTTCGCGGCGCCGACCGGCGGTCCGCCGCACCTCGCGGGCGAGATGTTCAAATCCGCGACCGGCATCGACATCGTGCCGGTATCGTATCGCGCCATGAACCAGGCCTTTACCGACCTGCTCGCGGGCCAGATGGACATCATCTTCGACGCGCCGGCGCTGCTTCTGCCGTTCATCCGCGACGGTAAGGCGCGCGCGCTGGTGGTCATGGATGCGCGGCGCGCCGCCGACCTGCCCGGCGTGCCGACCATGGCGGAGAGCGGACTGCCCGATCTTTCCCTGACCGTGTGGAACGGGATCGTTGCGCCGGCCGGCACGCCCGAGCGCATCGTGGCGCGGCTCAACGGCGCGATCAATGACGGCTTGCGCTCGCCCGAGGTCAAGGCCGCGCTCGGGAGTCTCGGCTCGCAGCCGCTGACGGGGTCGCCACAGGCGTTCGCCGCCTTCATCGCCTCGGAGGCGACGAAATGGGCGGACTCGGTGCGCGCGGCCGGGCTGAGAATGGAGTGACGCTCGATCGCGGGTGCGGTCATGGCCGGTCCGACTGCACCACGCGCGCAAGGTCGGGCGAGGAAGGACACGCGCATGGCGCAGACCCGTCCCAAGGTCGTCATTGTCGGGGCCGGCTTCGGCGGCTTGCAAGCCGCCAAGGCGCTGGCCGGCGCGGCGGTCGACGTGACCGTGCTCGACCGCGAGAACCATCACTGCTTCCAGCCGCTGCTCTACCAAGTCGCGACCGCCGCGCTGTCGCCGGCCGACGTGGCCTGGCCGATCCGCCACATCCTGCGCAAGCAGGCGAATGTCACCGTGCTGATGGCCGAGGTTCGCGCCGTCGACACCGTCAAGCACGTCGTGCATGCCGACTCCATCAGCATTCCCTACGACTATCTCGTGCTCGCGACCGGCGCGACCCACTCCTATTTCGGCCACGACGAATGGGCCGCGGTCGCGCCCGGCCTCAAACGCATCGAGGACGCCACCCGCATCCGCCGGCACATCCTCATCGCCTTCGAGCGGGCGGAGCTCGCCACCGACGCGGCCGAGCGGGCTCGCCTGCTCACCTTCGCGATCGTCGGCGGCGGCGCCACCGGCGTCGAGATGGCCGGCGCCATCTCCGAGGTCGCGCGCCAGAGCCTGGCGAAGGATTTCCGCCACATCGACCCGACCGCGGCGCGCATCGTCCTGATCGAGGCCGGGCCGCGCGTCATGCCGACATTTCCGGAAAACCTGTCGGGCTACGTCGCGCGCACCTTGGCCAAGAAGGGCGTGGAAGTGATGACGTCGACCTTCGTCACCGGCTGCGACGCGCGCGGGGTCGCGTTCGAGCACGGGCGCCTCGACGCCGGCACCATCATCTGGGCGGCGGGGGTGGTGGCCTCGCCCGCGGCGCGCTGGCTCGACGCCGCGCACGATCGCGCGGGACGCGTGCTGGTGAAGGGGGATTTATCGGTGCCCGGCCATCCCGAGGTGTTCGTGATTGGCGACACTGCATCGGTCGTGGATCAGCCCGGCATCCCCGGCACCGCGCCGCCGGCCAAGCAGATGGGTGCCTATGTCGGTAAGCTCATCGGCGCCAAGGCCGCGGGCCGCTCACCGCCGCCGCCGTTCCGCTACCGCCATCTCGGCGACCTCGCCACCGTCGGCCGCCATGCCGCGGTGGTGAAGCTCGGCTGGCTCGAACTCACCGGCTTCCTCGGCTGGCTGTTCTGGAGCGTCATCCACATCTATTTCCTGATCGGGGTGCGCGACCGCTTCATCGTCGCCTTCACCTGGCTGTGGGACTACGTCACCTTCCAGCGCGGCGCCCGCCTGATCACCCAGGTCCCGCCGGCGGGGAAACAATGAGCGGCGCGCCGCGTGGTACGCTCAACTCCCGCTGAACCAATTGTAGCCCTGGTCCTCCCAGTAGCCGCCGAGATATTTGTTGGTGACCGCGAGCTCCATCACATGCTTGGGGTTCTTGAACCCGAGCTTGGTCGGGATGCGCACCTTCATGGGAAAGCCGTACTTGCGCGGCAGGATCTCGCCGTCGAAGGCGAACGTCATCTGCGTCTGCGGATGCAGCGCGGTCGCCATGTCGATCGAGGTGGAGTAGCCCTCGGCGCAGCGGAACCAGACGTATTTTGCGCGCGTGTCGGCGCCGACGCGGCGCAGGAACTCGCGCAGCGGCGTTCCCGTCCATTTGCCGATCGCGCTCCAGCCCTCGACGCAGACATGGCGGGTGATCTGGGTCTCCTGCGGCAGCGCGTACAGCTCGTCGAGCGTCCACGCGTGCTTGTCGTCGAGGAGGCCGCCAACCTCGAGCTTGTAGTCGTCCTTGTCGACCTCGGGCGCCTCGTCCTCGGGGTAATAGGCGTTGAACGGGAACGGACGCGTGACCGCGCTGTCGGGGTAGGTGGGCGCGAGCTTGTCCGGATTGAACAGCCACGCCTGGGCGCGGTCGTTGAAGTAGGAAATCTGCGTCAGCGCGTGCTCCGCCGATGCGCCGTCGATGATATCGCAGCCGGTCAGGAAGGCGAGCGCCCCGAGGCTCGCGCCGCCGCGCAGGAAGGCGCGGCGTGTCGGCGTCGGCATCAGCCTGGCGGCATCCTTGATCAGCAGCCCGGGATCGACGCCGGGCGGATTTTTTCGAATGCGTGACATCGTAATCCTCCTCACCGGCCCGTGATCATGGCGCGCAGCGATTTCGGTACCAGCAGCGCCATCACCACGTGCACCACGAGAAAGCCCACGATCGTCGCCATCGCGAAAAAATGCACGTAGCGCGCGGTGTCGTAGCCGCCGAACACCGCGGTCAGCTCCTGCAACTGCACCGGCTTCCAGATCGAAAGCCCGGACAGCACGATCACGATGCCGGCGAGGATGACGCCGACATATAAGAGCTTCTGCACCGCGTTGTAGACCGAAAGGTCGTCGTGCGTGAGCCTTCCCGTCAGCGCCGCACGCGTGTCGGACACGACCTCGCCGGGCCGGATCGGGACGAGCTTGCGGCGGAACCGGCCGGTGGCGAAGCCGAGCATGATGTAGACGAGCCCATTGACCGCCAGGAGCCACATCGCCGCGAAATGCCACAACAGCGCGCCGGCGAGCCAGCCGCCAAGCGTGATGGCGGGGGGAAACACGAACGGGAACAGCGGCGAGGCGTTATAGATCTCCCAGCCCGAGCCGATCATGACCGCGACGGCAAGGACGTTGATCCAGTGGGTGACGCGCACCCAGGCCGGATGGATAACCGCCGGCCTTGCCGGGGCCGGCGTCAGCGTCGCATCGTGCGTGGCTTCGATCGACATGGCCCGGCTTTGAAGGGCGTGCTTTCCGCAGGCGCTCTGCTGTAGCGGTAGCGTAAATCTATCGTCTCGGTGGGCCAACGTCATCGCAGACGCCATTGACGCCGCAACACAGCTACGTGATGACAAGCCGGCCGGATGCATGCTCGCTGCAACGGCTCCCATTCAGCAGCGCTCGAGGGTGACGATCCCATCATGTCGAAGACCAGCACCGGCAACTTCTTCGAGGACTTCCGCATCGGACAGATGATCGCCCACGCCACGCCGCGCACCATCACGGTCGGAGACGTGGCGCTGTACAACGCCCTGTTCGGGCCGCGTTTCGCGGTGCAGTCATCCGACGTGTTCGCGCGTGCGATCGGCTATCCGCGCGCACCGGTCGACGACCTCCTGGTGTTCCACGTCGTGTTCGGCAAGTCCGTGCCGGATATCTCGCTCAATGCGGTCGCCAATCTCGGCTACGCCGCCTGGCGGGTGCTGGCGCCGGTCTATCCCGGCGACACGCTCAACGCGGTGTCCGAGGTGATCGGGCTCAAGGAGAATTCGAGCCGCAAGACCGGCATCGCGTTCGTGCGCACGACCGGCTGCAAGCAGGACGGCAGCAAGGTGCTGGAATACGTGCGCTGGGTGATGCTGCGAAAGCGCGACGAGGCGGCACCGGCGCCCGGTGATCACGTCCCGCGCCTGCCCGACGCGGTGCTGCCGGGCACGCTGGGCGACGCCTGTCCGCGCATCGATGTGGCGGCCTACGATTTCGTGCTCGCCGGCAGCCGCGATCGCTTCGGCGACTATGCCGTGGGCGAGAAGATCGACCACGTCGATGGCATGACGGTGGAGGAGGCCGAGCACCAGATGGCAACCCGGCTCTACCAGAACACGGCGCGCATCCATTTCGACCAGCACTCCGCCGCGCAGGGCCGCTTCGGCCGCCGGCTGATCTACGGCGGGCACGTGATCTCGCTCGCGCGCGCTCTCTCCTTCAACGGGCTCGCCAACGCCTTCCACATCGCCGCGATCAACGGCGGCCGGCATGTCTCGCCGCTGTTCGCGGGAGCGACGGTGTTTGCCTGGTCGGAGGTGCTGGCCAAGGCGGAGGTGCCCGGACGGGGCGACGTCGGCGCGCTGCGCTTGCGCACGGTCGCCACCAAGGATCGTCCCTGCGCCGACTTTCCGCTCAAGTCGGGCGACGAGGACGATCCCGCGGTGCTGCTCGATCTCGACTACTGGGCGCTGATGCCGCGGTAGCAACCGCGCGCGCCGGTCACGAGCCGGTGGCGATCACGCCGCAGGCGATACGCGCGCCGGCATTGCCGGCCGGATCGCTCTTGTAGTCGTCGACACCGGCGTGGATCACCAACGCGGAGCCGTCGCTGTCGAACACCGAGTTCGGCTTGCCCTTGTCGAGCGTGACCTTGTCGTTGAGCACTTCGATGGTAAGCGTGCCGCCCGCGGGCACGTAGAGGTTCGGCATGTCGCCGGCGTGGCCCGGGCCCGCCATGATGCCGTGGTGGGTGTGGCCGGGGTTGAAGTGTCCGCCCGCCGTCTCGAACGACGGCGGCTCGCATTTGCCGACCGCGTGAATGTGGAAGGCGTGCTCGCCCGCCGGCAAGCCGTTGAGGGACAGCTTGATCAGAACTCCGGCGGGAGTCTGGGTCAGATCGGCGGTGCCGACCTGCTTGCCCTGGCTGTCCTTGAGTTGTGCTTTCGCGGTTTCGCTGGTCTGGCTTGCCGCGGGCAAGCTCGCGGCCAACAGCAGGACAGCGCTCGCCATCGCGAAGTGCGTGATCATCTTCATCTGAGACCTCCCGTACATGTCCGGACCCTCGGTACCGGCCGGATCGCTTCGGAAACCTTCTGACCGCGTCGGCTGTTCCTTACGTTTGCATCTATGCCGCCGTGCGCAGATGCTCGACCAGCTGGCGCGCAAAGGGCGGCAGCTCGTTGAAGCTGCGGATGCAGATCGTAAGCTCGCGCGCCGCCCAGGCATCGGTCAGTGCCACCGGGACGATGGCCATGGTGCGCGCCACCCGGCGCGCGGTGGTCTCCGGCACGATGCCGATGCCGACGTTGCACTCGACCAGGCGGCAGACGGCATCGAAGCTGCGCAGCTGCACGCGCAGCCGCAGCGGCTGCCCGATGCGCGCGGCCTTGTCGGCGAGGAAGCGTTGCAGTGCGCTGGCGCGGTCGAGGCCGACGAAGTCGTACTGCAGCACGTCCGCAAACGCGAGCTTGGAGCGCCCCGCGAGCGGGTGCTCGCGGGCGACCACCAGCACGAACCGATCCTTGCGGAACGGATAAGTCTCGAGCGCACTGGCGTCGACGGTGGCGGCGACAATGCCGAGATCGGCGACGCCTTCGGCGATCAGGCCCACGATCTCGTCGCTCAGCCGCTCCTCGAGGTCGACGCTGACATTGGGGTGCGTCGCCAGGAACGAGCTCAACGCCTCCGGCAGGAACTCGGTGAGCGCGTTGGTGTTCGACAGTACCCGGATCTGGCCGGCAAGCCCCCCGGCATAGGCGCCGAGATCCTCGCGCAGCCGCTCGGCCTGGCGCAGGATCGCGCGCGCATGCTGGAGCAGCGTGCGGCCGGCCTGGGTCGGGGTCACGCCCTGGCGTCCGCGCACCAGCAGCGCGGCGCCGAGCGCCTCCTCCATGTGGCGGATGCGGGTCGAGGCGGCGGCCAGCGCGAGGTGCGCGCGCTCGGCCCCGCCCGTGATGCTGCCGGCCTCCACCACGTGCCGGAACAGGCTCAGATCGGTGAGATCGAAGCGCATGGTTGCGGGGCAGTGGTCCTTCGAATTCGACGAAGGAAAGCTACGCGAAATACCTATTGTCCGCCAGGACCCTCATCATCATATTCGCCGTTGACGAAGCGGGGCGCGCCGTCGCCGGCGGGCGGAGCGGCGGATTGCGGTGCTTTGCACCATTGGCTAGGAACGCGCGAGCACGGGCGAGACGGAGCACGACCATGGCCGAGATCAAGGCGCCCGCCGAGCGGCCGCTCTCGCCCCATCTCTTCATCTACAAGCCGCTGCTGACGATGGTGATGTCGATCGTCCACCGCATCACCGGGGCCGCGCTCTATTTCGGCACCCTGCTGGTGGCCTGGTGGCTGGTCGCAGCGGCGCAATCGCCCAACTCCTACGCCGGCGTCGGTTCGTTCATGAGCTCGTTTTTCGGCCGGATCATTCTGTTCGGCTATACCTGGGCGCTGATGCATCACATGCTCGGCGGCATCCGGCACCTGATCTGGGATAACGGCTATGGCTTCGGTCCGCAGGAGCGGGAGTGGCTGGCGGCGGCAACGCTGGTCGGCTCGGTGAGCCTCACCATCGTGATCTGGATCCTGGGCTACCTGTACATGGGAGGGCCGCGCTGATGGTGGCGGGACGAATGAGCACGCCGCTCGCCCGCGTCCTCGGGCTGGGCGCGGCCAAGTCCGGCACCGAGCATTTCTGGCGCCAGCGGCTCACCGCGGTCGCCAACGTGCCGCTCACCATCGCCTTCGTCTTCATCGTGGTGGGGCTACTCGGCCGCAACCACGCCGCCGTCGTGCAGATCCTCGGCTCGCCGCTGGTGGCGGTGATCATGCTTCTGTTCATCCTCTCGATCACCACGCATATGCGCATCGGCATGCAGGTCATCATCGAAGACTACGTCCACGACGAGGGAGCGAAGCTCCTTCTGCTGATGGCGAACACGTTCTTCACCGTCGCGGTCGGACTGGCCGCTGCCTTCGCCGTCCTCATGCTCAGCTTCAAGGTGTGAACCGTGGCTACCAATGGCGGATCAAATGACAAGGCGCCGGCGGTCAATGGCCGCGCCTATCCGATCGAGGATCACAACTACGACGTGGTCGTGGTGGGCGCCGGCGGCGCCGGCCTGCGCGCCGTGGTCGGCTGCAGCGAGGCGGGGCTCAGGACCGCCTGCATCACCAAGGTCTTTCCCACCCGTTCGCACACGGTGTCGGCGCAGGGCGGCATCGCCGCTGCGCTCGGCAATATGGGCGAGGACGATTGGCGCTGGCACATGTACGACACCGTCAAGGGCGCCGACTGGCTCGGCGACCAGGACGCCATCGAATACATGTGCAGCAACGCCCCGCAGGCGGTCTATGAGCTCGAACACTGGGGCTTGCCGTTCTCGCGGCGCGATGACGGCAAGATCTACCAGCGCCCCTTCGGCGGCATGACTACGCATTACGGCAAGGGGACTGCACAGCGCACCTGCGCGGCCGCCGATCGCACCGGCCACGCCATGCTGCACACGATGTACGGTCAGGCGCTCCGCCATGCTGCGGAATTCTTCATCGAATTCTTCGCGCTCGATCTCATCATGGACGACGCCGGCCGCTGCCGCGGCGTCGTGGCGCTCAAGCTCGACGACGGCTCGATCCATCGTTTCCGCGCTCACATGACCATTCTTGCTACCGGCGGCTATGGACGCGCCTATTTTTCGTGCACCTCGGCCCACACCTGCACCGGCGACGGCAACGCCATGGTTCTGCGCGCCGGGCTGCCGCTCCAGGATATGGAGTTCGTGCAGTTCCACCCGACCGGCATCTACGGTGCCGGCTGCCTGATCACCGAAGGCGCGCGCGGGGAAGGCGCCTATCTGGTCAACAGCGAAGGCGAGCGTTTCATGGAGCGCTATGCGCCTTCGGCCAAGGATCTGGCCTCACGAGACGTGGTCTCGCGCGCGATGACCATCGAAATCCGCGAGGGCCGCGGCGTCGGCAAGCTCAAGGATCACATTTACCTGCACCTCGATCATCTCGATCCGGCGGTATTGCACGAGCGGCTGCCGGGAATTTCGGAATCGGCGCGCATCTTCGCGGGCGTCGATGTGACGCGCGAGCCGATCCCGATCGTTCCCACCGTGCATTACAACATGGGCGGGATCGCCACGAATTTTCACGGCGAGACCCTGACCAAGAAGAACGGCAATCCCGACCAGGTAGTGCCCGGCCTGATGGCGCTCGGAGAGGCGGCATGCGTGTCGGTGCACGGCGCCAACCGCCTGGGCTCGAACTCCCTGATCGATCTGGTCGTGTTCGGCCGCGCCGCCGCGATGCGATGTGCCGAGCTTCTCGCGCCGAACGACAAGCATCCCGATCTGCCGAAGGATTCGGCCGATCTGGCACTCTCGCGCCTCGACCGGTTCCGCCATGCCGCCGGCAAGATGCCGACCGCCAAGATGCGGCTCGACATGCAGAAGGTGATGCAGAGCAATTGCGCCGTTTTCCGCACCGGCGAGGTTCTCCAGGAAGGCGTCAGGCTCATCGACGGCGTGCTTGGAGCAGTTCCGGAGATCAGGGTCGCCGACCGGTCGCTGATCTGGAATTCGGATCTGATCGAGACTCTCGAATTCGACAACCTTATCGCGCAGGCGGTGGTCACGATGCACGCGGCGCTCAACCGCACTGAAAGCCGCGGCGCCCATGCGCGCGAGGATTTTCCCGATCGCGACGACCGCAACTGGATGAAGCACACGCTGGCTTGGCTCGACGCCGAGGGCAATGTCAGCATCGATTACCGCCCGGTGCATGCCTATACGCTCACCAATCAGGTCGCCTATATCGAGCCGAAGACGCGGGTGTATTGAGATTCAAATGGTCCAATTCAATCTGCCAAGAAACTCGAAAATCACCGAGGGAAAAGCCTGGCCGGCTCCGGCGGGGGCGCAGACTCTGCGCGAATACCGCATCTATCGCTGGGATCCCGAGGACGGCCGCACCCCCCGGATCGACACCTATCAGGTCGATACCGCCGACTGCGGCCCGATGGTGCTTGACGCACTGATCTGGATCAAGAACACGATCGATCCGACGCTGACCTTCCGCCGCTCCTGCCGCGAGGGCGTATGCGGCTCCTGCGCCATGAATATCGACGGACGCAACACGCTCGCCTGCACCAAGTCAATGTCCGAGATCAAGGGTGCGGTGAAGATCTATCCGCTGCCGCACCAGCCGGTGGTCAAGGACCTGGTGCCCGACCTCACCAATTTCTACGCGCAATATGCCGCGATCGAGCCATGGCTGCACACCGTGAGCCCGCAGCCGGAGAAGGAATGGCTCCAAACCCATGACGATCGCATCCGCCTCGACGGTCTCTACGAGTGCATCCTGTGCGCCTGCTGCTCGACTTCGTGCCCGAGCTACTGGTGGAACAGCGACCGCTTCCTCGGTCCGGCGGCGCTCATCCAGGCCAATCGCTGGCTCCAGGACTCCCGCGATGAAGCAGCCGGCGAGCGGCTCGACGACCTCGAAGACCCGTTCCGGCTCTACCGCTGTCATACGATCATGAATTGCGCCAATGCCTGTCCGAAGCATCTCAATCCGGCGGAGGCCATTGCTGAAATCAAGCGGATGATGGTCGAGCGCAAGGTGTAGCCGGGCGACCCGCCGTCGGCGATCGCGACCTCGCGTGAATGGCCGTTTCGATCGGCAGTAAAGCTTCAACGAACCCTGGCGGGGATTGAATTCGCGCGCTTAGAGTTTATCTGGACGCCGGATTGTCAGGGAAAGGCAGGGCGATGGACCTGTTTTCATCCATAGCAGAAATCATCCGCGATCTGCTCATGTTCGTGGTGGCGATGACCGCCTTGCTGATCGTGTTGATCGTGGTCGTCTCGAAGCTGCCAAACGACAACCCACTGAAACGTGTGCTGACAGCGTTGAGCTACCGGGTGGCCGCGACGGCTGCGGCTGGCGCTGTGGCGATCCCGGTAGAGCCGCTCCCCGGACTGGACGCGCTCTACGATGTCGCCGTCCCCATCGGGTTGATCTGGTACTGGTTCACGTTTTTCCGGGATGCGCGCCGAACCATGCGCGACGTGACGCCGAAGGCACAGCAGCCGCAGATAAACCACAGCGGCCACTGAATTTGAGCCGGAACCGGGACGGGCGGCCCGTGTTGGATCGGCATGGGCCACGACAAATCGGTAGATCGAGTCTGGGACCTCATCGAGAAGGTCGGCGTGTGCATGCTCACCA
>DATBKV010000202.1:0-24891 GCA_036555745.1 Xanthobacteraceae bacterium
CCATCTGGTTGATGCCGGCGCGTCCGGCGGATCCCGGCTTCGCCGGAGCGTTCTGGTCGATGGTGAAGGTGTAGATCTCGGACGAGCCGTAGTGATTCACGAACAGGTCCGGATAGAACGCAGCTTTGAGCCCGCGCAGCAAGCCGTCGGTCATTGGCGCGCCGGCGAAGCCCAGCTTGCGCACCGAGCTGACATCGGCGGTGGTGAAGCGCTCGTGATGCAACAGATCGTGATAGAGCGTCGGCACGAGATAGAGGTTGGTGATGCGCTCGGCCGCGATCAATTCGAGCGCGCGCGCCACCTCGAAGCGTGGCAGGCAGATGAAGGCGCCGCCGATCAGCGACATCGCGAGCAGCGAGCGCACGCCCATCGTGTGATAGAGCGGCATCGCGCCGAGCGTGCGCTCGCGCGCGCGATAGAGATTTTGCGCCACGTGCGCAAGCGCCGCGGCGCGCTCGGCGCGCTGGCGGCGCGGCACTCCCTTCGGACGCGCGGTGGTGCCGGAGGTGTACAGCATGACCGACCAAGCCTCGGCATCGACGCGCGGCTGCGCGTCGTCTGCGTCTGATTCGAGGAGAGAATCGAATGCGACGTCCTGCGCCCCGGCGCTGCCGACGGCGATCCGCGGACGAGTGCGCGCGCTGCCCGACGCGCGCACGGCGCCGGTGGAAACCGATTCGTAGACGATGGCCTTTGCTTCGGCGTCCGCCAGGCAGAAGTCGAGCTCGTCGGCGGTCGAGCGCCAGTTGAGCGGCGTGACGATGATGCCGGCGAATTGGCACGCCCAATGGATGGTTGCCGCTTCCCAGCGGTTCTGCAGCAGCGTGACGAGGTGATCGCCCGGCGCGAGGCCCAGCCGATCGAAGCCGGCAACGAGCGCCGATATCTTGCGGTACCAGGCGCTGTAGGTGAGGCGGACATCGCCGTCGGCGATCGCAAGCGCCGCGGGATCGCGCGCGACGCTGGCGAGAAAACTCGTCCCGAGATCAAGCATGAGCGGGTTGCCGGCTCGAATTTTTGCCGAGGCGCCCGGTCATGACAGGCATCCTCGCACGGGACGCCCAGTCACCAACCACGCTCCGGCGAATGCTGCATCTGTGCAAGAGCACGGTCATAAAGACAAGCGTGTTGTCCGTGACCCAAGGCCGCTGCTCGTCTCCCACCGACCGCGGGAGCGGATCAGGCAGGCCAGTGCCAGGCGCCCGGTATGCGTTACGCCAGGTCATCCAGCGGAAACCGTGCCACGTCGCGCAGCAAGGCGATGAAGGCGTCCGCCTGGTGCTCCGCGGTCGCGCGGCCCTTTTGCGCCGTCGCTGCGGAGGCGTCGCCGAGCGCGCCGTCGCGGTTGAGGTCTTGCGCGATCCAGCCGAACCCGTGCTGGCCCGCGGGCCGCAGATGCGTGTACTCCTGCTCCATCGCCGCCGCCTTGGACGTGAACAGCTTGGCCTTGCCCATGTCGACGAGATCGGGGCGGAAATGGAGCATCAGCGAGGTCTCGATGTCGCCGGCGTGGATGCCGTGACTGGCATCGAACGGCGAATAGAGACCGGGCGGCAAGCCGAACCGCCGCCACTGCGTCGTGGCGACGAGCATGCCGAGCCGTACGCGCAGCTCGCGCGCGACGATGCCTATCACATCGGTGTTGCCGCCATGCGAGTTGACCATGACCAGCTTGCGCAGGCCCGCGCGATGCACCCCTTCGCCGATTTCAAACCAGCCGCGGATCAGGTTGTCGGCCGAGTGAGTGATGGTGCCGGGCGAGCGCAGGTGCTCGTTGGATTTGCCGATCGTCTGAATCGGCAGAAGCAACACCTGCAGATCGTCCGGGAGACGGGCGAGTACGGTTTTGATCATGCCTTCGGCAATGGCGGTGTCGGTCATCACCGGAAGATGCGGGCCGTGCTGCTCGGTGGCGGCGAGCGGCAAGATGACCAGGGTGGAATTCGGATCGAGGCTGGCGAACTCGCTCGACTTGAGCTCCGCCCAGAAGCGCCTGAGGGCCATCACGCGATCGCTTTCGCCGCTTGCGGCTGCCACTGTGCGAGCTTGCCCGGATTCATCAGGCCGTACGGGTCGGCCATGCGCTTGAACTCGGCCTGCGGCGCGTCGACGCGCTTCCAGCCGGCATTGTCGAGGATGAAGGTGTGCGGGTTGGAGACTGCCACGCCCGTTTCGTCGAGCTCCTCCATGATGGCTTCGAGACGCTGCGCGGTGGTGAAGCGCACCAGCGGCAGGCTCGAGCAGGTCACCTTCCCGAACCTCCGCTGGAATTCGAGATGCAGCAGCACCTCGTCATGGAAGCGTTCCGCCACCCAATCGACCAGCTCGAGATTCTTGCCGGGCGGGAAACGCAGCTGCAGATAGGTAATCGAGGGATCGATCCGGATGGCGTGCAGCGTGGTGTGGTTCCAGGTGAACTCGTACAGCGGCTGCAGGCCGGAGCTCTCGGCGAAGGCGATCCTGCGTGCGTCCTCGGCCGGGCGCCGAAACGTGATCTCGCCCCCATGCTCGTCGACCAGCAGCTCCAGCGCCTCGGCCTGCGGCTCCGACAGCATCACGATGACCATGGCTTGCCCGGGCCGGGAGAAGGGCGCGAGCCTGCGCAGATAAGGCACCACCTGCGGATCGTGCACGGTCACCAGCTTCTTCGCGATGCCGTCGCACTCGGTGAAGGCATGGGCGAAGCGCGCCGCGGTCGCCAGCGAGGGGAAGGTCGCGATCCGTTCGCACCAGGGATGGCTCGGGGCGAGCGGCACCTCGACCTCGGTGATGATGCCGTTGACGCCGTAGGCGTGCATGACCTTGAGCACGTCGCGACCGCGCAACTCGATCACCCGCGGCTCGTTCTCCACCGTGACGACCTCGACCGCCAGCACAGCGCCGGGATCGGCGATCTGTCCCCAGGTGCAGGAGCCCGCGCCGGCGGCGCCGCCAGCGATGAATCCACCAATCGTCGCATGCGCGCGCGTGGAGGGATAGAAGCGTAGCTCCTGGCCGGCGGGCGCAAGCGCGCGGTCGATGTCGAGCATGCGTGCGCCGGCACCGAAGCGTCCGGCTGCCGGCCGCTGCCAGATCATCTGGTCGAGGCGGGTCATGTCGAGCACGACCCCGCCGGCGAGCGGCACCGCCTGGCCGTAGTTTCCGGTGCCACCGCCGCGCACGGTGAGCGGGATACGATGCCTGGCGCAGGCCGCCGCGACCCGCATCACTTCGGACTTCTCGCGGGGTACTACGATGATGTCAGCGCGCTTGTCCTCCAGGCTCTCCTTGAGGATGGGCGAAAACCAGAAGAAATCGCGGCTTCGCATGCGCAGCGATCCGGCATCGTCGAGGATCGAAATGTCGCCAAGCTCCTGGCGCCACGCAGGGGAAATGGCCATCGAGCGGACTCACATTGCAAGCCGGCGGCATGGTATAGCAAATGCGCCGCCTGTCATCCGTCCGAACGTCCAGCTTTCAACCGCAAGTCGCTGAGCGCCGAACGCAAACTTTACGCACGGCATCGTCCTCATGAGACACATCACCCCGCACGGGATCCGGCCGCCGTTCGCACGCTACAGCTACGGCGTAGAAGTCCCGCCCGGCCATCGCATACTGATATGCTCCGGCCAACTCGGGGTCGCCCCCGACGATCACGTGCCCGCCACCATCGAGGAGCAGACGCATCTCTGCTTTCGCAATATCGGCGCAGTGCTGGAGGCGGCGTCCTTGACCTTTGCCGACGTGGTTCGCATCAATTCCTTCGTCGTGGCGCGCGAGCACCTGAAGGGCTACATGAGCGTCCGCGACCTCTATATCAGCGATCCGCCGCCGGCTTCGACGCTGATGATCGTCTCCGGGTTTTCCCGCCCCGAATTCCTGGTCGAGGTCGAGGTCATCGCGGCCGCTCCTTGAGCCGCATCCGCATGCGCCGGCGAGACGATGGCCATGGATGTCACCGCGCAAATCCACGAGCAGCTGACCAGATGCGGCATCAGGCTCGCCGCCTCGCTGCCGGACGATTGGGTCGCGCCGCTGATCACGCGCATCGCGGCGGACAATCAGATCCGTCATGTGCCGGTCGCGCGCGAGGCGGAGGCGATCGCGATCTGCAGCGGCGCATTCTTCGGCGGCGTGCGTTCGGTGGCGCTGATGGGCGCGACCGGGCTGCTCACCTGCACCGGCGAGCTCGCCACGCTCAATCTGCGCCACCAAATTCCGGTGTTCCTGATCGTCAGCCAGCGCGGATCGATCGACGACCATCGCATCTATCAGGAGGTGCAGGGGCGGCGCACGCTGCCGCTGCTGCAGGCTTATGACTTTCCCTATCACGTCGTCGACCGCCCGGACGAGGTGAGCTCGATCCCGGACGCCTTCGAGACCTGCCGGCTGCAGAAGCGGCCATTCGTCCTGTTTCTCACCCGACGATTGGTGAAAGGGGAGGGGGCGACATGAAGGCGCGCGAGGCGATCGAGGTGCTCGCCCGCCATCGCGGCGAGGCGGTTGCCGTCTGCGCGCTCGGGATGGCGGCGAACGAGTGGTGGGCCGCGACCAAGAGCGAGGACAGCTTCTACATGCACGGCGCCATGGGCTTTGCCGCCAGCTTCGCGCTCGGACTTGCGCTGTCGTTGCCGCAAGCTCCGGTCTGGCTGATCAACGCGGACGGCTCGCTGTGCATGAATCTCGGCTGTCTTCTCACCGAGGCCGCGCAGGCGGCGAAGAACCTCAAGCATTTCGTGGTGGCCAACGGCGTCTACCAGACCGTCGGCGCGCTCCCCATGGTGAACGAGGGGCGCACCGACTATGCCGCCATGGCGCGCGCCGCGGGATTTGCGCGTGCGCGCACGATCGAGGCGCGGGAGGAACTCGCGCGCCAAATGCCGGCGATCGCGGCCGAGGATGGCCCCTCGTTCACGGTGTTGCGGGTCGAGCCGGAAAGCGGCTTCCTGCGCACTCCGCCGATGACCTATGAGGGCCCGGAGATGAAATACCGCTTCGGCCGCGCGCTGGAACGCCGCTTCGGGATCCAGGTGTTCGGCCCGCAGGGGTATTGAGCCGGGCGGCTGCGGGGCCATGACCACCGATGGTCAACTCGGGAAGCCAGGATCCGTCACGCCACGGGACTGGTGAAAAATGGGTCCTCGCTTTCGCGGGGCGACAGGCCAGCAAGAATTGTCGATGGCGCACGAGGTCACCATTGGGTCCGTCTCTTTGCCGGGTCGCGCCGGTGTCTGGAGCGTGAGCTTGCGCGACGGCGTGGTCGCGGCGATCCGGCCGGACTCGGCCGCGGAGCCGGCTTGGCTCGCGCTTCCCGGCCTCGTCAACCTGCATGCCCATGCCGATCGCGCCTATACCGTGGACTCGTTTCGTCCGCGCTCGTTCGCCGATGCGCTGTCGGCTTCGATGCAGGCGCGCGCAACCTTCACCGCCGCCGACGTGGAGGCGCGCGCGACGCGGCTGTTCGAGCGCTCATCGGGCCATGGCGTCACGCGGATCAGGACGCACACCGATGTGGATCCCCTGGTCGAGCTTCGCTCCATGCAGGGCGTTCTGGCCGCGCGGAAGCGCATGGCGGGCAGACTCGAGGTCCACGTCATCGCGTTCTCGACCTCGAAAAGCGACCTCGCCGAGCCGGGTGCGGCCGATCGGCTCGCGCGCGCGGCCGAGATGGGCGCCGATCTGCTTGGCACGAGCCTCAACGCCAGCGCCGATCCGCAGCGCGCTCTCGACGTGCTACTCGATCTCGCCGAGAAGTCGGGACTGCCGGTCGATATCCATCTCGACGAGCATCTCGATCCCGGCAAGATGCTCGCGGAGCTGGTTGCCGACGCGGTGATCGTCCGCGATCTGGGAAGCCACGTCACGCTGAGCCATCTCTGCGTGCTCGGGGCGCTCGACGCCGCGGACGCTCGCAGGCTGGTCGAAAAGCTTGCCCGAGCCGGTGTTACCGTCGTGACGCTGCCGGCGGCCAATCTCTTCCTGCAGGATCGCGGCGAGCACAATCCGATCCGGCGCGGCGTGACGCTGGCGCGCGAGCTGCTCGCGGCGGGGGTGAGCGTGCGCTGCGGCACCGACAATGTCAGAGACTGGTTCTATCCCTTCGGCGACGGCGACATGCTCGAGGCGGCGCTGTTTGCCGCCACCGCGGCGCATCTCGACGATCCCGCAGCGCTCATCGGCGCGATCTGCGACGGCCGCAGCACAATCAAGGAGAATGATCCCGCCGATCTCGTCCTCATCGCGGCGTCGTCACTCGACGATGCGCTGGCGCGACGGCCCGCCGGCCGCATCGTGTTCAAGGCCGGATCGCAGGTGGCGGGCCCGCGATGGGAAGATGATGGCAGTGCAAGGTGATTGGGCATCAGCGATGTCCGCCATGGGCCGCGGCGATCTGGTCCGTTGACTGCCACGAATTAATCAACCAAGCTCAACCCGGAATTTTGGCGGGGCGGCCAAACTCCATTGATAGGGAGGCGCCCCGTGGCGACGACCCAGATCGCTTGGAATTGGGCAACTAATACCGACATCAATTTCAATCCTGCCACCGACGTCCTCGATTTCGGCTGGTTTCAGGCCGACCAGTTCACGGTGAGCGAGCTCAATGGGACGGTGGTCATCGCCATCCCGTCCAATCAGCAGACCTACACGCTCGAGCACACGACGCTGAGCGATCTGCATCTCTCCAACATTGCCGCGAGAGACGCGTCCGCGATCACCGAGTGGACGACCGTGCTGGGAGGCTCGCCGGTCACGCCGCCCGCTCCGCCAACGCCTCCGGCGCCGCCCCAGCCTCCGGTCGTCCCTTCCCCCGGCGATCCGGACGCGTGGTCGGCCGGCATCGCCTACACGACCGGCACGACCGTGACCGAGAACGGTGTGACCTACAAAGCCAATTGGTGGACGCAGGGCGTCGATCCGGCCGATCACAACGGAATCGTGGGCAGCGGACAGCCTTGGACAGCAGTCGGCGGAAACGTCTCGCACGATCCCGTCGCCTGGTCGGCGGCCGGCATCTACACCGCGGGCATGACCACGATCGAAGGCGGCGTGATCTATCAAGCCAACTGGTGGACGCAGGGCAACGATCCCGCTCATAACAGCGGCGGCGCGGGGCAGCCCTGGACCGTCATCGGCGCTGTCGATCCCTCGCACAACGTGCCGACCGTGCCGGCCGGTCTCGCCGCGGCGGGGACCTCCGCGAGCGCCACCGTCTTGAGCTGGAACTCATCGACCGTGCCCGGCAACGGGACAGTCACCGGCTACGCGATCTTCGAGAACGACCATCAGATCGCGACCACCACCGCCACCAGCTACATCGTAGGCAACCTGGCGGCGGACACCAGCTACAAATTCTCGGTCGCCGCGCTCGATGCGGCCGGCGCGTCCGCCGAGTCGAGCCCGATCTCGGTGCACACGCCCGCGCTTCCTCCCGACATTCCCGGCGGCGGCAGCTTCGTGCACGAGTTCAGCCCTTACACCGACATGGCGATGGCGGTTGACGACAATCTGCCCGCCATCGCCGCGGCATCGGGGATTGAGAACTTCACGCTCGCCTTTGTCCTGAGCTCCGACAGGGGCATCGGCTGGCAAGGCATCGGTGCGATCAGCGACGACACCCTGGCCAACGGCACCACCATCCTCTCGCAGGTGCACGCGGTCCAGGCGGCCGGCGGCCACGTCACGATCTCCTTCGGCGGTGCCGCCGGCCAGGAGGCGGCGCTGACGGCGACCAGCGCGGCCGGCCTGCAGGCGGAATATCAATCGGTGCTCGACCGCTATCATGTCACCTCGCTCGACTTCGACATCGAAGGGGCGGCGGTCGCGGATCAGCATTCGATCACGCTGCGCGATCAGGCGCTGGTGGGACTGAAAGCCGCCGATCCCGGCCTGACCATCTCCTTCACGCTCCCGGTCTTGCCGACGGGGCTGACCGCGAGCGGTCTCAACGTGCTCGCCAGCGCCAAGCAGGACGGCCTCGACGTTGACGTCGTCAACATCATGGCGATGGACTATGGCGCTTCCGTCGACAACGGCGGCCGCATGGGGCTCGATGCCATCAACGCGGCGATCGCCACCGAAAAGCAGCTCGGCGACCTTGGGCTCTCGGCCAAGCTCGGCATCACGCCGATGATCGGGGTCAACGACGTCAGCTCCGAAGTCTTCACGCTCGCCGATGCGCAAGCGCTGCTCGATTACGCCAAGAGCGACAGCAATGTCGTGCGGCTATCGATGTGGTCGGTGGCGCGCGACAACGGGAACAGCGCCGGCGCGCATTACGCGTCGCCGGACAGCAGCGGCATCGCCCAGAACCCTTATGACTTCGCTGCCGTTTTCCATCACTTTGATGTCATGACGTGACGACGGCCGCGCGTGGCGGTGCGCGAGGTATTTCTTCGTTGGTCGCCCGCTTATGCCGCCTTTCGGCTGCGCAGCGCCGGCGCGAGGTGACGCTCGAAGAAGTCGATGAACTTGTCCTGTTCCGGTCCGACCTGGACGAGGATGATGTGGTCGAAGCCGGCTTGCACGTAGCGGTCGATCGCCTGCAGGTGCCGGTCCGGCGAAGGGCCGCAGCTGATCGACTCGGCAACGGTCTCGGGCGAAACGTGCTTGCTGGCGGCGGCGAATCCCTGGATGTCGGGGAGCTCCGCCATCACCGGCCAGCCGGCGACCGACCAGCGAAAATAATGATGCGCCGTCGTGCGCGCATCCTGCTCGCGCTCCGCGAAGCACAGGGCGACTTCGGCGTAGCGCGGTCCGGAATTGCCGGCTGAGACGAACGCTTCCACCAGATCGGCGCGCGCCTCGGTGGCGATGAGAGCGTCGCCTTTGCGCCCGGCGAGGCGCGCGGCTTCGACGCCACCGGCGGCGACCGCCACCGCCGGCTTGCGTTCCGGCCGGTCGAACAAGCGCGCATGATCGAGCTGGAAGTAGTGCCCGCGGTAGTTGGTCAGATCCCCCGCGAGGAGACCTTGGATGATGTCGATCGCCTCCGCCAACCGCTCGTGACGCTCGGCCAGGCCGGGCCAGCCGGCGCCGACGACGTGCTCGTTCAGCCGCTCGCCGGCGCCGAGGCCAAGCGTGAAACGGCTGTTGCTGAGCAGCCCCAAGGTGGCCGCACCTTGCGCGATGATCGCGGGGTGATAGCGCATGATCGGGCAGGTCACCGCCGTCATCAGGCCTATGCGCCGGGTCGCGTGTGCGATCGCTCCCAGCACCGACCAGGCCAGCGGCGCATGGCCCTGCTCTTCGAGCCATGGCGAAAAGTGGTCTGAAATGGCCGCGAATTCGAAACCGGCGTCCTCGGCGCGCTTGGCGTTGCGCACCAGATCGGCCGGCCCGTGCTCCTCAGACATGAGCTTGTAGCCGAGCTTGAGCATTGATGAGGTTCCTGAACTGCGGCCTTGCGTCCGGGCCGGCCGCTTCCCACCGATCGGCGCCGTGTCCGATCGCGCGCGAGCACCGAGCCGCTGCGCAATGGGCTTTCGATCAGAACGCGCAGGGCGATGAAAGGTTCGCGGCCGATCCAGCAGCTCTCACCAGCGTCGCGATCGACTTGCCGGCGCGATCGGCTGGCGTATCATCCCAAGCAAAACCACGACAGGACTAGAAGCTTTGGCCACGTCAGGTTCGGGAGGAATCGATGGAATTCGGGATGGGCAGAGTTCATCAGCAACTGACGCGTCGCACCGTGCTCGGCGCTGCTGCGGCGATGGCGGTCGCCCCTGCACTGGCGGAAGAATGCCGGATCGGGCCGCCGCAGCATGACAAGGGTCCGCGCGTCTTCATGGATTACGACCAGGTCGAACTCGACGCCGCCTATGACCAGAGTTTCTATGCGCCGCTCGCCCGCGAGGTCATCAAGCGCTATGCCTCGCGCAGCGAGGCGATGCGCGAGCGCATCGGGCAACCGTTGCGCGAGTCCTACGGACCCACTGCGGACGAGAAGCTCGATATCTACCGCAGCAAGCGCGCGAATGCGCCAATCTTCGTCTTTATTCACGGAGGCGCCTGGCTCGGCGGCGAAGCCAAGAACTACGGCTTTCCCGCCGAGATGTTCGTGAATGCGGGAGCGCATTACGTGGCGCTCGACTTCGTCGCGATCAAAGCAGCCAATGGGGATTTGCGCACGATGGCGGAGCAGGTGCGCCACGCCATCGCCTGGGTCTACAAGAATGCGGCCAGCTTCGGGGGCGACCGCGACCGGCTCTATATCGGCGGCCACTCGTCGGGCGGACACCTCTGCGGGGTCGCGTTGGTGACCGACTGGGCGAAGGATTTCGGCTTGCCGGCGGACACGGTCAAGGGGGGCCTGTGCATGAGCGGCATGTACGACATGAAGCCGGTCCGGCTTTCGAAGCGCAGCTCCTACGTGAAGTTCAGCGACGAGATGGAGCAGGCCATGAGCTCGCAACGCCACCTCGACCTGTTGCGAGCCCCCATCATCGTCACCTATGGCACCAACGAGACTCCCGAATTCCAACGCCAGAACCGCGACTTCGCCGCCGCGGCCAAAGCTGCTGGCAAGCCTGTCGAGCTCGTGAAGGCGCCTGATTACAACCACTTCGAGATGGCGGAGTCGCTGGGCAACCCGTACGGTCCGAACGGCCGCGCCGCGCTCGCCCTGATGAAGCTGTCGGCAGCGTGATCGCGACGCCGCCCGGCTGCTGGCAGCAGCCACGCGGCGTCGAACGCTGAATTCAAGCAGTCGCGTGCCCGGTCATGTCTCCGACAGCACGCCCAGCGCCAGAAAGTGGCGCCGGATGCGCTCGACCAACTCCACGAAGCGCGGCTCGCTGCGGGTATGCGCGCCGCGCGGCCGCGGCAGCTCGCTGACGATGATCTCGGCAATACGGCCCGGACGCGACGTCATCACGACCACTCGATCCGACAGCAGCACCGCCTCCTCGATGCTGTGAGTGATGAAGAGGACGGTATTGCGATCGCGCAGCCACATCCGCTGCAGGTCGAGATTCATCTGCTCGCGTGTGAGCGCGTCGAGCGCGCCGAACGGCTCGTCCATCAGCAGGAGACCGGGGTCCTGCACCAGCGCTCGGCAGATCGCCACGCGCTGGCGCATGCCGCCGGAGAGCTCGCCCGGATACTTGTCCTCGAAGCCCTCGAGCCCGACCGAGCGCAGCAGATCGCGCGCCTTGCGGCGGTGCGTCGCCGGCTCGAGCTTCTTGATCTCCACCGGCAACAGCACGTTGGCGAGCACCGTGCGCCAGTCGAGCAGCACGTCGCGCTGGAACACGATGGCGATATTGCCGACGGCGCCTTTGACCGCCGCGCCGCCGACCTCGATCGTGCCGGCCGTCGCCGGAATGAGCCCGGAAATGAGCATCAGCAAGGTGCTCTTGCCGCAACCGCTCGGCCCGACGATCGACACGAATTCGCCGGCGCCGACCGTAAGGTCGATCTCGGCCAGGGCATCGACCTCGCCGCCGCGGGCGCTCACGTAGCGCTTGCCGACGCCGCAAATCCGGATCGGCACGCCGGGACGAGCCTGTCCGGCTCGCGGCTCCCAATCGTCGCGCATCACGTCGCCTGCGGTCCTATTCGGCCACGTCCGTGGCCACGCGACTCCACGGCAGCGCGATCCGCTCGATCAGGGCCACGGCGTTGAACAGCAGCACTCCCAAGAGCGAGAGCGCTACCACGGCAGCGAACAGCAGCGGCGTGTCGAGCCGGACCTGCGAGATCAGCTGAAGATAGCCCAGCCCCTGCTCCGCCGCGATGAACTCGCCCACGGTTGCTCCCACCACCGCCTGCCCCATGCCGACCTTGAGCCCGCCGAAGATCGCGGGGAGCGCCTTTGGCAGGCGGATCTTGAGGAAGGTCGTCAGCTCCCCGGCGCCCATGGATTGCACCAGATAGATCATCTCCTTCTCGGCCGAGCGCATGCCGATCACCGAGTTGATGACGATGGGGAAGAACGAGATGAGAAAGGCGACCATTACCTTCGGCATGATCCCGTAGCCGAGCCAGATCACCAGGATGGGCGCCAGTGCGACCTTCGGAATCGTCTGCAGCGACACCATGAAGGGAAATGCCACGCGCTCGAAGATGCGCGAATAGACCACCGCCACCGCGAGCGGAATCCCGACGACGACGCTCAAGCCGAAGCCGAGCAGGATCTCCTGCAAGGTGACAAACGCGTTCACGAGCAGAAGCTGCCAGGACACGACGATCTTGGTCGCGATCACCCACGGGCTCGGCAGGATGTAGTCGGGCACCGCCAAGGCGCGCACGCCGACCTCCCACAGCACGAACACGAGCGCGAAGATCGCCGGTACCGGACCGTGGCGGCTGACCCAGGCCGCGAGTTTGCTGGGCGGGGCAGGCGAGATGGCGGCGATGCTGGTCATTGGAAGTCTCTTGAGCAAGATAAGCGAGCCTGTCTCACGGGTGCGGCGCTGCACGAAGTGGCGCGCCGCAGACCCGGGGTCGTTTCAGACATCATCTTAGGACGGGTCCGGATCGGCGGTGCACCGCTTGCGCGCGCTGCCTCGCTGCTCGCAATTCCGGGACACGCGCCGCGCGATCCTACTGGAGGTATTGGTTGGTGTAATACGCGCTCAGCGGCTTGATTTCGGAAATAGCGCCGGTCTCCTTCAGCAGCGTCAGATTGGCCTGCCAGTCTGCCGCTTCCTGCCAGCCGATCGGCTTGCCGGCCGGCGCGTTGGTCGACGCCACTGTGGCTTCGACCTGCCGCTCGAGCACCTCCGGGTCCTCCGGCACCTTGAGGTACTTGGCCATGGTCTTGGCCGCGGCGTTCGGATCGGCCATGGCGTCGCGATAACCCTTCTCGGTAGCGTGCAGGAGCTTCTTGACGACATCTGGATTCCGCGCCGCGAACGCATCGCTTACGATCATGGAGGCGCCCAGCAGGTTGAGTCCGAAATCCGAGACCTTCAACACGTTGAACTTCACGCCCGCGCGCTTCTCGATCTGCGGCCATTCATTGCTGAGATAGACCGACATCACGTCGATCTTGCGCGTGAGGAACTGCGCGGTGCGCGCCGATGCGTCCATCTGGATCTGATGGATCTTGCCGATGTCGACATGGTTGATCCGGGTGAATGGACCGAGCATGTCGCCGAAGGTCTCGCCGACCGAGATCGCCAGGCGCTTGCCTTCCAGGTCCTTCGGGCTCTTGAGCGGCACGTCGGGGAACGAGATCACTCCCATCGGAGCCCGGGTCTGGTAGAGCGCCACGACCTTGACCGGGAGTCCCTGGCTCACCGCCTGCGCGGCGGAAACCGCGGGCCCGTAGCCGAATTTCTCATTGCCGGCCGCGAGCAGCTTCAGCACCACCTGCGCGCCGGAGCCCTCGGCGAGATCGACGTCGAGTCCTGCGGCCTTGTAATAGCCCTTGTCCAATGCGACGAACAGCGGGGCGTACTCGCCTTTGAGCTTCCAGGTGAAGCGCACCGTCACCTTATCCGGAGCTTGCGCCGGCGCCGGCTGCAGTAGGCCGGCAAGCGGGATCGCGACCACCGTGACCGCGACCGCCAGTTTTCGCGCTGCAGGTCTCATCGTCTCTCTCCCAAGTTCCCAGTGGGTTGCCGTGCGCGAAGCAAAGCGCCATTCTAGGCCGTCGCCTCGCCGTTCGTCGCCGGGCTGTACCGGTGCCGCAAATGCACCATCCGTGCCAGTCCCGGGCGCGGCGATCTGCGCGGCGCTCCGGAAGATCGATTGTCGTGTTGTCAGAACTGCGCGCGATGTTGCCGGACCGGCCCGATCGTGCCAAGGGCGACGGAGCCGTTGCCGCCAAAAAAGTGTGCAAAGCGACCGCTCTCGGCAAATCTCGCTTGCAGCGCCGGCGCTCGCCCTCGCGTCGCTTGCAAGCCGTCGTCCGTGCAGGCGCGGCCGCCGCACCTGGGACCGGCTCGCGGTCCGGCCGCCCGCCATGAGTGGCCTTCGCTTCCTGTTGAACGGCAAGCCCTGCAGCGTGGACAGCGCGCCGCCGACCATGACCGTGCTCGATTGGCTGCGCACTCGCGCGCATCTGACCGGAACAAAGGAAGGCTGCGCGGAGGGCGATTGCGGTGCCTGCACTATCGTTCTCGGCCGCGCCGCCGACCGATCGCTGCAGTTCCAGGCGGTGAACTCCTGCATGATGATGCTGCCGCAGATCGACAACTGCGCCGTGCTCACGGTCGAAGGCCTGGCCGAGCCGGACGGCACGCTGCATCCGGTGCAACAGGCCATGGTCGACGCCGATGCGACCCAATGCGGCTTCTGCACGCCCGGCTTCGTGATGGCGATGTTCGCCTTCCATCACGCGGGCGAAGGTGCCGATAGCGCGATCTTGCACGACGTGCTGGCCGGCAATCTCTGCCGCTGCACCGGCTACCGCTCGATCGTGGAGGCCTGCCGCGGCGTCGCTGAAGGACCCGCCGACCGCTTCGTCAGCGAAGCGCCCGCGGTGGCCGAGGCGCTGTCGGCGCTGCCGCCGTGCCTGGACTACCGCCACGGCGGACAGGTGTTTCTCGCGCCGCGCTCGCTCGACGCGCTGTTCGCGGCGATGGCGCGCTCGCCCGAGGCGACCCTGCTCGCCGGTGGCACCGATCTGGGGCTGCGCGTGAGCAAGGATCGCGAGGCTCTACCCACGGTGATCGCGCTCGCGGGCGTCGAAGAGCTGCGCCGCATCAATTGCGATGCCGATGCGCTCACCATCGGCGGCGCGGTCACCTACACCGAGGCATTGCCTCATCTCGATCGCCACTTTCCGTCGTTCGGCGCGCTGGTGCGCCGCATCGGATCGCGCCAGATCCGAAATCTCGGCACGATCGGCGGCAATCTCGCCACCGCCTCGCCGATCGGAGACACGATCCCCTGTCTGATCACGCTCGATGCCACCGTCACCCTGGCCGCGCCTGCGGGGACGCGGGTGTTGCCGGTGGAAGACTTCATCACCGGCTACCGCCGCACCGCGCTGACGGCCGGCGAGATCATCGCCGCGATCCGCATCCCGCTGCTCGCCGCCGGCCACGACTTCGCGACCTACAAACTGTCCAAGCGCTTCGACCAGGACATTTCAACCGTGGTCGCGGCCTTCCGGCTGCAACGTCAGGGCGGCAAAGTGCGCGAGCTGCGGGCGGCCTTCGGCGGCATGGGGTCGCGCGCGCTGCGCGCGGCGCGCATCGAGGCGGCGGTCAAGGACCGGCCCTGGGCGCCGGCCTGGCTCGCCGACGCCGCCTCGCTGCTGGCGCGCGATTTTGCTCCGATCACCGACCAGCGCGGGGGCGCCGACTATCGCCTGCGCGCCGCGGCCGGACTGCTGCGCCGGTTCCAGCTGGAAACGACCGTGGCCGCGCCGATGCGCGTGGAGGCGCTATGAACGAGCCCATCACGCGCATCCGCGGCGGCGTGCATGCCGCAGTGCGCCACGACAGCGCCGTCGGTCACGTCACCGGCGCGGCGCACTATCTCGACGACGTTCCGGTCATGCCAGGCACGCTCGAGGCGGCGCTGGTGCTGAGCCCGCACGCGCATGCCCGCATTCGCTCCATCGATCTCTCTCGCGCGCTCGCCGCGCCCGGCGTGATCGCCGCCATCACCGCGGCCGATATCCCCGGCAAGAACGACATCGCGCCGATCCGAAGCGACGAGCCGGCCCTGGCCGCGGGCGTGGTGGAATACGAGGGCCAGCCGGTGGCGGCGGTCGCGGCCACCACGCTCGACGCGGCGCGCGCGGCGGCCAAGCTCGTCGACATCGACTACGAGCCGCTGCCCGCGGTGCTGACGATCGAGGAGGCGATCGCGCGCGAGAGCTACGTCTCCCCGCCGCAGACCATGATCCGCGGCGAGGTCGAGCCCGCCTTGGCGCGCGCGCCGCATCGGATCTCCGGCGAGTTGCGCTGTGGCGGCCAGGACCACTTCTACCTTGAGGGCCAGATCGCGCTCGCGATCCCGGGCGAAGGCTCCGACATGCAGGTGTGGAGCTCGACCCAGCATCCGACCGAGGTGCAGCACGGGGTCGCGCATCTGCTCGGGCTTCCCTTCAACGCCGTCACCGCCGAGGTGCGGCGGATGGGCGGCGCGTTCGGCGGCAAGGAGAGCCAGGCGACCATCATCGCCGGCATTGCCGCCGTGTTGGCGTGGAAAGCGCGCCGTCCCGTGAAGCTGCGGCTGCCGCGCGACGACGACATGCGCGCGACCGGGAAGCGCCATCCGTTTCTGTTCCGCTACGACGTCGGCTTCGACCGCGAAGGCCACGTTCTCGCGCTCGATCTGACCCTCGCCGCCAATGGCGGCAACGTCGCCGACCACACGCCCGCCGTGCTCACGCGCGCGCTCTGCCATGCCGACAATTGCTACTTCCTGCCCAACGTCCGGCTGCACGGCCTGCCGTGCAAGACCAACACCGTGTCGAACACGGCCTTCCGCGGCTATGGCGGGCCGCAGGGCATGCTGGCGATCGAGACCGTGATCGAGCTCATCGCCCGCCAGCTCGGACTTGCAATCGATACGGTGCGGCGCCGGAACTACTACGGTGTCGGCCGCAACGACGTCACGCCCTACGGCATGACGGTCGAGGACAACATCATCGAGCGCGTCATGGACGAGCTCGATCGCACCGTCGGGCTCGCGGCCTGGCGCCACGAGGTCGCGAATTTCAATCGTCTGAGCCCGGCGGTGAAGAAAGGCCTCGCCACCATGCCGGTCAAGTTCGGCATCTCCTTCAACCGCCCGGCGCTCAATCAGGCGGGCGCGCTCGTGCACGTCTACCGCGACGGCAGCGTCATGCTCAATCACGGCGGCACCGAGATGGGGCAGGGTCTGTTCGTCAAGGTCGCGCAGGTGGTGGCGGAAGCGTTCGGCATCGATCTCGACCACATCCGGGTCTCGGCGACCAGCACCGCCAAGGTGCCCAACACGTCGCCGACGGCGGCATCCTCCGGCTCCGATCTCAACGGCATGGCGGCGCTCAACGCCGCCGAGCAGATCAAGGCGCGCATGAGCGAGGTCGCAGCCGAGCACTTCGAGGTGGCTGCGGCCGAGATCATGTTCGACGGCAACCGCGTCTATGCCGGCAACCAGAGCGTCTCGTTCGCCGAGTTGGCCGAGATGTCGTGGGAACGGCGGGTGTCGCTGTCGGCCGCGGGCTTCTACCGCACCCCCAAGATCCACTGGGACTTCGCCAGCAACAGCGGCCGCCCGTTCTACTACTTCGTCTACGGCGCCGCCGCCGCCGAGGTCGCGGTCGACACGCTCACCGGCGAATCGCGCGTGCTGCGGGCCGAGCTGATCCAGGACTGTGGCCGCTCGCTCAACCCCGCGATCGATCTCGGCCAGATCGAAGGCGCATTCGTGCAGGGCATGGGCTGGCTCACCAGCGAGGAGCTGTGGTGGGACGCGGACGGCCGCCTGCGCACCCATGGCCCTTCCACCTACAAGATCCCCGGCAGCCGCGACGTGCCGCCGGTCTTCAACGCCCGCATCCTCGCCGATGCGCCCAACCGCGAAGCCACGATCTTCCGCTCCAAGGCCGTCGGCGAGCCGCCGCTGATGCTGGCGATCTCGGTGTGGCTGGCGATCCGGGACGCGATCGCGAGCCTCGCGGATCATCGCCTGGCGCCGCGGCTCGACGCGCCGGCCACGCCCGAGCGTGTGCTGGCCGCGATCGACGAGCTGCGCACCCGGGCAGGGCGGTAACGCGCGCTGCGTGCGTCGGCTCGGGATATCCAGCGCGGGACGGTTCGCGGGCTCGTCCGGTCTGTCCCTCCATCCGCCACATTCGGCCTTATAGACGCGTGCGCCTCGCCATCGTCGCCCGCGCGGAGACCTGCCTCTGCCATGCCGCCCATGATCTCGGTCTCCAACCTCTCCAAGACCTATGCCTCGGGCTTTCGGGCGCTCAAGGGCATCGATCTCGACATCCGCCGTGGCGAGATTTTCGCGCTGCTCGGCCCCAACGGCGCCGGCAAGACCACCCTGATCAGCATCGTCTGCGGGATCGTGACGCTGTCCGAAGGCAAGGTCTCGGTCGGCGGCCATGACATCGTGAAGGACTATCGCGTCACCCGCTCGATGATCGGCCTGGTGCCGCAGGAGCTGACCACCGACGCCTTCGAGACGGTCTGGGCAACGGTCTCGTTCAGCCGCGGCCTGTTCGGCAAGCCGCCCGATCCCGGCCACCTCGAGCGTGTGCTCAAGGCGCTGTCGCTGTGGGACAGGAAGGACAGCAAGATCATGACGCTCTCCGGCGGCATGAAGCGCCGGCTGCTGATCGCGAAGGCGCTCGCGCACGAGCCGCAGATCCTCTTCCTCGACGAGCCGACCGCCGGCGTCGATGTCGAGCTGCGCCAGGACATGTGGGGCATCGTGCGCGCGTTGCGCGCCTCCGGTGTGACCATCATCCTGACCACCCACTACATCGAAGAGGCCGAGGAGATGGCCGATCGGATCGGCGTGATGCACAACGGCGAAATCATCCTGGTCGAGGACAAGGCCGAGCTGATGCGCAAGCTCGGCAAGAAGCAGCTCACGCTTCATCTCCAGAAGCGGCTCGACGTGGTGCCGGACGCGCTCGCCGCCCATCGCCTGACGCTCGCCGCCGACGGCAATGAGCTCGTGTACACCTATGACACGCAAGGCGAGCGCACCGGCATCACCGCGCTGCTCAAGGATCTCAACCAGGCGGGCATCCGGTTTCGCGATCTGCATACGACGCAAAGCTCATTGGAGGACATTTTCGTGGACCTCGTGAGGCGCCGCCAATGAACCTGCGCGCCGTGAAGGCGATCTATCTGTTCGAGATGGCGCGCACCGGGCGCACGCTGCTGCAGAGCATCGTCTCGCCGGTGGTTTCGACCTCGCTCTATTTCGTGGTGTTCGGCGCGGCCATCGGCTCCCGCATCAGCGAGATCGACGGCGTCAGCTACGGCGCCTTCATCGTGCCGGGGCTGATCATGCTGCTGCTGTTGACACAGAGCGTGATGAACGCGTCGTTCGGCATCTACTTTCCAAGATTCACCGGAACGATCTACGAAATCCTCTCGGCGCCGGTCTCCGCATTCGAGATCGTGCTCGGCTATGTCGGCGCCGCCGCCACCAAATCGGTCATCCTCGGGCTGGTCGTGCTCGCGACCTCGGCGCTGCTCGTGCCGCTGCGGATCGCCCATCCCGGCTGGATGCTGGCGTTCCTGCTGCTCACCGCCCTAACCTTCAGCCTGTTGGGTTTCATTCTCGGCATCTGGGCCGACGGCTTCGAGCGGCTGCAGGTCGTGCCGCTCTTGGTGATCACGCCACTGACGTTTCTCGGCGGCACGTTCTACTCGATCAACGTGCTGCCGCCGTTCTGGAAGACGGTCGCGCTGTTCAATCCGGTGGTCTACCTGATCAGCGGCTTTCGCTGGAGCTTCTTCGAGACCGCGGACGTGAGCGTGGCGCTGAGCGTCGCCATGACCATCGTGTTTCTTTGCATCTGCCTCGCAGTCGTGTGGTGGACGTTCAAGACCGGCTATCGCCTCAAAAAGTGACCTGCCGGCCGCGGCCGCGGCACTGGGCCCAGGAAGCCAGCGCCTGGAGCCTTTTTCCGCGCTGCATCAATATGCGCGGGAAGGTCTGACTTTCCAGGATATTTACGGCGAATCAATACATTAACTTCATGCGATGGCTGCATAGCTGCGCTAGCCAGGGCGTAACTCCCGCATCGCAACATCGCGCATATCTACCCCTGCGGCGGGCCCACAACGCAGACGGGCGCAGCCCCAGGCAAGGCGCCACACTCAAAGGATTATGGATGAAAACCATTGCCAAGCTCGCGCTTGCCGCGGTCACGCTCGCCGCCCTCGGCGCGGGCGCGGCCCACACTATTCACGCGCAGGTCATCGCCCCGCTCGCCGTCACTCGCGCCAGCGCGGCGACCGGCGCCGAGCGCTCGAAGAGCTACGTCGACTGGCAAGGCCCCCTGACGCAGTCGTTCGGCGCCCGCTTTCTGGCGCAGGGCGCGCCGTGGACACCGGCCGCGGGAGGCACGTCCGGCTACGGGCTCACGCCGCAAATGTTCGACGGCCTCGACAAATTGCAGACCTGGTGCGGGCCCGATCAGCAGCGGGCGTTGTGAGCGAGCGACGCTTCGAAGCGCCACGCAGCGCGGAAAGCAACCGCACTCAGGCGGCGGCGCTCATGGAGGAGCGGAACGCCCAGCGCGTGAAGTAGGTTTCCAGATAGGCGAACAGCGCGTACATGGCGATGCCCTCGACCGCCAGCCCGAGCAGGCAGGCGAACACCAGCGGCATCTGGAAGTTCGATCCGGCCTGCGCCATCAGGTGGCCGAGCCCGGCATTGGCGCCGATGGTCTCCGACATCACGGCGCCGATGAAGGCGAGCGTGATGGCGACCTTGAGCGAGCCGAACAGATAGGGCTGCGTGCGCGGAATGCCGACCTTAAGCATGATGTCGAGCTTCCTCGCGCCGAGCGCGCGCAGCACGTCCTCGAGCTCCGGCTCCATGGTGGCAAGCCCGGTCGCCACGTTCACCACGATCGGAAAGAACGAGATCAAAAAGGCGGTGAGGATCGCCGGGATGATGCCGATGCCGAACCAGATGATCAGGATCGGCACCACCGCGACCTTCGGCACCGAGTTGAAGCCGATCATTACGGGATAAAGCCCGCGATAGATCGTGCGCGACCAGCCGACGATGATGCCGAGCACGATGCCGAAGGCGACCGCGAGCGCGAAGCCCGCGAGTGTGGTCCACAGCGTGACGAACGAATTCTTGGCGAGCGGCAGCCAGTACTGGCCGACCGCTGCGAAGATCTGCGAAGGGGCGGGCAACACGAAAGTGTCGACCTGAAAGATGCGGCAGACGAGCTCCCACAGCACGAACAGCGCGACGGTGAACAGCCAGGGCGAGCATTTTTCCAGCGTCAGGCTCATGCCTTGCGCACCTCCGCGATCTTCGCGCGCAATTCGTGCACGATCTCGATGAAGCGCGGCGCAAAACAGACGTCGAGCTCGCGCGGGTGCGGCAGGTCCACCGCCTTGGTCATCACGATGCGGCCGGGCCGCGCGCTCATGACGTGGATATTGTCGGCGAGAAACGTCGCCTCGCGCAGGTCGTGGGTGACCAGGATGACGGTGAAGCCGAGCTTCTGCCAGAGATCGCGCAGCACGCACCACAGCTCCTCGCGCGTGAAGGCATCGAGCGCGGCGAACGGCTCGTCGAGCATCAGCAGCGCCGGCTGATGGATCAGCGCGCGGCAGAGCGACACGCGCTGCTGCATGCCGCCGGAAAGCTCCCACGGAAAGCGCTGGTCGAAGCCATCAAGCCCCACGGTCTTGAGCAGGGCGGTCGCCTGCGCGCGGTACTGTTCCCTCTCGCGCCGGAATTTCTGCCGATGCGGCTGCACGATCTCGAGCGGGAGCAGCACGTTGTCGATGACCTTGCGCCAGGGCAGCAGGTTCGGATTTTGAAACGCCATGCCGGCGATCTTCACCGGCCCGCGCACGCGGTCGCCGAAGATGACGATGTCGCCGGAATCCGGCGGCACCAGCCCGGTCACGAGCTTCATCAACGACGACTTGCCGCAGCCGGACGGGCCCACGACGGCGGCGAACTCGCCGCGGCGCACGCTGAGCGTCGTCCCCGCGAGCGCGAGCACGCCGCCGGAGCCGCCGCGATAGGTCAGCGTGACGTTGCCGATGTCGACCGAGGCGGTCATGTGTGCCGTCGAATTGAGCCTGTGTCCCGGGCGCAGCGCAGCGCGCAACGAAGCGCAGCGGTGCGCTGCAGATCCGGGACCGTCCCAGCCCGTGGCGGTCTCGGATCAGCGGTGCACCGCTCCGCGCTCAGGCGCTTCGCGCTGCACCGCATCCGGGGCACGGCAACCTCACAGCTTGCGCTCGGAGGCCGGCGGCAGGAACTCGCTGGTGAAGATGTCCTCGGCTTTCGGCCGGTTCTTGAAGTCGTAGGTCACCGCGATCTGGTCGATCGACTTGGCGAGCCGCGCCATGTCGACGCCGCCGAAACCGTTGGCCTTCACCCACGGGGTTACGAAGTTGTCGCGCAGCGACATCTTCAGCCGGTCAAGCTCGATCGCGGCGTCGGCGGTCTCGTTGCGCGACATCACCGACTTGATCGCGGTGTCCGGATCCTTGACGGTGTCGAGCACGCCCTTGATGGTGGCGCGCACGAAGCCGGCCACCACCTTGGGATTGGCCTTGAGGTAGTCCGGGTTGACCATGACCGCGTTGCCGTAGAGCACGAGGCCGTGGTCCGCCATCAGCAGGATCTTGATGTCCGCGGGCTTGAGGCCCTTCTGCAGCAGGTTGTAGTACATCGAGAACGAGAAGCCGGTGATGGCATCCACCTTGCCCTCGGCGAGCATGGGCTCGCGCACGGGAAAGCCGACGTTCTCGATCTTGACCTTGGATTCGTCGATGCCGTTCTCCTTGGCGAACGCCTTCCACTGCGCGAAGGCGCCATCGGCGGCCGGCGCGCCGAGGATGCGGCCTTCGAGATCCTTCGGCTTGGCGATGCCGGTCTTGGCGGTGGTGGCGATGGCGAAGGGCGGCTTGTCGTACATCATCAAGACCGCCTGCACCTTCTTGCCCGGGTTCTGGTCCTGGAATTTCACCAGCGAGTTGATGTCGAAGAAGCCCATGGGGTAGGTGCCGGCCGCGACCCGCGCGATGCCGGCGACCGAGCCCGGCCCGGAATCGATGGTGACGTTGAGGCCCTCGGCCTTGTAGTAACCCCGGTCGATGGCGACGAAATACGGCGCGGCCGGCCCCTCGAACTTCCAATCGAGGGCGAACTTCACGTCCGTCTGTGCGCAGAGCGGGCTCGCGGCCGAAGCGGCCACCGCCGCGCCCGCGAGCATCGCGAAAAGCCTGATCCTTTGCATGTTGTCACGCTCCCTGTGAGGCCGGCTGCGACCGGCGTGCCATGCGCTGTTGCAGCAATCGCCATGCCAGCCGCGCGGCGTTCGGTGCCGGGCGTCGGCCCCGGCGCCGGTACGCTCTTTGCCTCAAGACTAGGCACTTTGCCCGGCCTTGCCTATTCCCCGGTCAAAACACCCGGGAAAGCCGTCAACTGCCGCGATAGGTGCTGTAGCTCCACGGCGTCGCCAGCAACGGCACGTGGTAGTGGCCCTCGGGCTCGCCGACGGCGAACTCGACCGGCACCACGTCGAGGAACGGCGGGTCGCCCTGCGGCGCCGCGAGCCGGGCGAAATAGTCGCCGATGTGAAAGCGCAGCCGGTAGCGCGCGATCGGCAGCGGCCGCCCGCCGATCAGGGGCGCGTCGGTGCGGCCGTCGCGATTGGTCTTCGCGCGCGCGATCAGCGCAGGCTCGCCGCCGACGGAGAGCTCGAACAGCTCGACCGCCACGCCCGCGGCGGGACTGCCGCTGCGGGTGTCGAGCACGTGGGTCGAGAGCCGCCCGTGCACCGGGAGGCGATCGGGCGCCGCCACCCGCTCCTCGAGACGTAGCGCGGCGATGCGAAAGATCTCCTCGAGCGCGGCCTCCGTCTCCGACGCCGCGGCGTTGCGCAGGCGGCGCTCGAACTGCCGCAGGATCGAGTCCTTGCCGTGCCGGCGCACGCAGATAATGAACGGCATGCCGAACCTGTTGCGGTAGGCCTCGTTCAGCCGATGGAATTGTGCGAATTCCGCCTCGGATAGCCGCTCGAGCCCGGCGCTCGCCTGCTCGGCCTTGGAGTCGGCCGTGAGCCTTCCGGCGCGCGCGGCCTTGCCCGCGAGGTCGGGATGCGCGCGGATCAGCTCGAGTTGCCGATCCGGCGGCGCGGCGCGCACGGCCGCGGTCATCGCCTGGTGCAGCGCGGCGAGCGCGGCGAACGGGCGC
Organism: Xanthobacteraceae bacterium; assembly: GCA_036555745.1. GTDB lineage: Bacteria > Pseudomonadota > Alphaproteobacteria > Rhizobiales > Xanthobacteraceae > VAZQ01. The sequence continues at coordinate 23,800 of DATBKV010000202.1, forward strand.
TGGTCGCAAACCGCCTGCGCCACCCACGGCGCGTGCTCGTAGATATCGCCGAGCGCGGCCACGAAGCCCGCCGCGTCCGCGGCGTTGAGATGTTCGAGCGAGATCGACGTCATGACGGCGCTGCGTTAGGTGATCGTCGGGGCATCGGCGGCGAGCGCGCGATGTTCGCGGTGCCAATGCTGCGCGATGTCGAGGCGGCGCGCGACCCAGACCTGCTCGCGCGCCGCGACGTGGTCGAGAAAGCGCGCCAGCCCGGCCGCGCGCCCGGGACGGCCCGCCAGCCGGCAATGCAGCCCGACCGACATCATCTTCGGCGCGCGCGCGCCTTCCGCATAGAGCAGGTCGAAAGCATCGCGCAAATAGGCGAAGAAATCCTCGCCGGTGGCGAAGCCTTGGGCGTTGATGAAGCGCATGTCGTTGGCATCCAGCGTATAGGGAATGATCAGGTGCGGACCCTTCGGCCCGTTGATCCAGTATGGCAAATCGTCGGCATAGGAATCGGACGAATACAGGAACCCGCCGTCGTCGAGCACGGCGCGCAACGTGTTGACCGAGTTGCGGCCGGTGTACCACCCGAGCGGGCGCTCGCCGGTCGCCTGCGTGTGGATGCGCACCGCCTCCTTGAGCTGCGCGCGCTCCTCGGCTTCCGGCACGTCGCGGTAGTCGATCCATTTGAGCCCGTGGCTCGCGATCTCCCAGCGCGCCTCGCGCATCGCCGCCACCGCGTCGGGGCATCGCGCCAGCGCGGTCGCGACGCCGAACACGGTCACCGGCATGCCGCGCTCGCCGAACAGGCGCCACAGCCGCCAGAAGCCCGCGCGCGAGCCGTACTCGTACATCGACTCGACGTTCATGTGCCGCTGGCCGGGCCACGGCTGCGCGCCGAGTACGTCGGAGAGGAACGCCTCCGAGGCCGCGTCGCCGTGCAGGATGTTGCGCTCGCCGCCTTCCTCGTAATTGACCACGAACTGCACGGCGATGCGGGCCTCGCCTGGCCAATGCGGATGCGGCGGGTTACGGCCATAGCCCTTGAGGTCGCGGGGATAGGCGGTCGTCGTCATCGGGCGGGTGCTCGCAAGCTGATACGGGTCG
>DATBKV010000203.1:0-4571 GCA_036555745.1 Xanthobacteraceae bacterium
ATTTGCGACGCGAAGGTACCGGGGCTTCTGCACGGTCTCGGCTATAATTTTGTTTCCGCAGCGAATCCCCGATAGCTCAGTTGGTAGAGCGACGGACTGTTAATCCGCAGGTCCCAGGTTCGAGCCCTGGTCGGGGAGCCACCACTCGGCAGTTACCGCCGCGCCCCTAGTCCGGAGCACGGATATCGGCATCCTTGATTAGCTTCGCCCACTTGGCGGTCTCTGACTTGATGTAGGCGTCGGTGCTTTCGGGCGTGCTGCTTTCGATCGTCATTCCGAGATCGGCGAAGCGCTGCTTGACGTCCGGTTGGGCGAGAGCGCGTCTCACTTGGGCACCGAGCGCCGACACGATGTCGCGCGGCGTCGCCGCGGGCGCAACGAGCCCGAACCAGACTGCCGCCTCGAAGCCCGGTAGCGCAGCCTCGGCCACCGTGGGGATTTCGGGCGCCGCCGGGGCGCGCTGGGCGCTAGTGACGGCAAGCGCGCGCAACGTACCCGCCTTGACGCTGCCGGCCACGGCCGGGAGGGTCGCGAACATCATCGCGATTTGTCCGCCGAGGACATCGTTCATGGCCGCCGCCTCGCCGCGATAGGCGACGTGCACGACCTTGATGCTGGCCACCGACGCGAACAGCTCCCCCGTCATGTGCGGGGTCGTGCCGAGCCCGCCTGATCCGAAGTTCAGCGTGCCCGGCTTGGTTTTGGCCATCGCGATGACATCGGCGACCGATTTCACCGGCACTGCGGGGTGGACCACCAACACCTGCGGCGAAGCGCCGGTCAACGCGATCCCGGCAACGTCGCGGGTGGGGTCGAGCGAATATCGACGATAGAGGATCGGCGCAACCGCGAGGTTGCTCTGGGTGCCCATCATCAGCGTGTATCCGTCAGGCGCCGATCTCGCCACGGCTTGCAGCGCAGTCATGCCGCTAACGCCTGGACGATTCTCGACGACCACCGGTTGCCCGAAGCCCTCGGACATCTTCTGCGCCAAGATGCGCGTGACTACGTCGGTGCCGCCGCCGGCGGAGAAGCCGATCAGGATCTTGACCGGTCGCTCCGGGTATTTCACCGTCTGCGCACCGGCACCCGCGGGTATGCCGACCGCGACCGCAAGCGCGAGCGTTGCTTCGACCAACCCTGTTTTCATGGTCCTTCCTCCCTGGAAGCCACGTTACGCTCTTCGCCATCCCTTGGCCATGATATGGTTAAGGCAATATTCATACCTTTCCGAGCATAGCAATGGAACTACGGCATCTTCGTTACTTCATAGCGGTGGCCGAAGAAGGTCACATCACCAGGGCGGCGGAGCGGCTGGATATGGAACAACCCCCCCTCAGCCGTCGGATCAAGGCGATCGAGGAGGAGCTCGGTGCGCAGCTCTTTCGTCGCAAGCCGCGCGGGGTTGAGCTGACGGACGCCGGCCGCGCGTTCCTCGACAAAGCACGAGCAGTATTCGCGAGCCTCGACAATGCGGTTCAAACGACCCGCCGCACGGCACGCGGCGAACAAGGCCGAATTTGCGTGGGCGTTACGCCCACGAGTCCATTCCATCCCTTCGTACCGCACGCTATTCGCGCCTTTCGGGACGCTTTTCCGCTGGTGACGGTGACGCTGGAGGAGGGTCAGACCAACGAGCTCATCGAACATCTGCGGCACGCGCAAATCGATGTCGCTTTCATCCGCTCGCCGCCCTCGGATCCGGAGGGACTCGCTGTCTTCCCGCTGCTCGAGGAAGCGATGGTAGTGGCTCTACCCAGCAAGCACGCTCTCGCCCAGGGCGGCAGGCACGCGCCAATTCCCCTCAGCGCCCTCGCTAGCGAAGTATTCATCATCCAAGGAGGCCGGCAGGGCTTGGGGTTATACGCCGCTGCGATTGCGGCATGCCGGGCGGCGGGATTCAGCCCGCGAGTCGGCCCGGAAGCGCCGCGCCTCGCATCGACTCTCAATCTCGTCGCTGTCGGGCTCGGCGTTTCCTTCGTGCCTGCCTCGTTGCAGCGCCTGCAAATTGACGGGGTGACCTACCGTCGGCTCAAGGCGCCCATTCAACTCAAATCACCTCTGCAGGTCGCATCGCGGCGCGGCGACCCTTCCGCCGTAGTTGGGCACTTTCTGGGCCTGGCGAGAAGAGCTGCGAAGAGCTTCCGAAGAACAACGAGGCCGAACGCCCGCTCCAACCAAGTAATGTAAGGTTTCGACACTGCGTCGCGACCAAGGCGCAAAGGAGACTCGTATGAATATCAGGACTCTCTTGCCTCTACTTGCACTGACGGCCTGTATCTCGTCCTCGATTGCTGGCCCGTTGCCCGATCCGGCGACGGATATGCCGCTGGCGACGCAGCCCGGCAAGGCGACAGCCGTGTTCGCTGGCGGCTGTTTCTGGGGCGTGGAGGCGATATTCGAAAACGTGAAGGGCGTTACCGACGCGGTCTCTGGCTATTCGGGGGGCAGCCTCGCGGCGCCGAGCTATGAGCAGGTCAGCAGCGGCCGCACGGGACACGCCGAATCGGTGCGCGTGACCTACGATCCGTCACGCGTCACCTACGGCCAGCTCCTCAAGGTCTTTTTCGCCGTCGCGCACGATCCGACGCAGCTCAATCGCCAAGGGCCGGATACCGGGACGCAGTACCGCTCGGCCATTTTCTACGCGACGCCCGAGCAGCAGCGCGTCGCACAGGCCTATATCGCGCAGCTGAAGGAAGCGAAGTCTTTTCAGCGGCCCATCGTCACCGAATTGGCGCCGCTCAAGGCCTTCTACCCGGCGGAGGCGTATCACCAGAATTACCTGGAGCAGCACCCAAGTCAGCCGTATATCGTGATCAATGATTTGCCGAAGCTTGCCGCCTTGAAAGCGCAGCTGCCGCAGCTATACGCGGGCGCCAAGTAACGTCAAGACACGCTGCCGGCGAGCCTGCCGGTCGACGGCGGCTCGGCTGCGGCCGCGGTTCTCAGGAACTTCTTGCGTTTCGGCTTCAGGACGATCAAGGCCATCAGCGCGGCCACGGCGTTCAGGACCGCGGCTACGACGAACACGCTTTGCCAGCCTCCGGTCCGCGAAGCGAGGATGTTGGCGAGCGGCACGAGCAGCGACGCGGTGCCCTTGGCCGTGTACAGGATTCCCGCGTTGGCGGCGGCGAACTTGGTCCCGAACGTGTCGGCGGAGGTCGCCGGGAAGAGGCTGTAGATCTCGCCCCAGGCAAAAAAGACCAGGCCGCTGAGGATAACGAACGTTACCGGATCGTGGCCGTAGGCCGAGAGCGCGAGAATGCCCACCGCCTCGAGCGCGAACGCGATGAACATCGTCAGCTCGCGGCCGATGTTGTCCGACACCCAGCCGAAGAACGGCCGCGTGAGCCCGTTCAGCACCCGATCGATGGCGAGCGCGAAGGTCAACGCCGGCAGCGTCAACCCGACGAGGCTGACGGGCGTGTCAGCGATGCCGAAGTCCTTGGCAATCGGCGCAAGCTGGGCGGTTGCCATGAGGCCGCCGGCGCCGACCAGGACGAACATCACGTACATGATCCAGAACACCGGCGTTTTGAGAACTTCCATCGGCGCGAACTGGCGCCGCGCCTGCGGGATCACGGCCGCGCCCCTGGCCAACTCGCCCGCCAGCGGCGCAACGAGGAAGAACGACAGCAGGACGACGATGATCCCTTGCCCGAGGCCGAAATAAAGAAACGCCTGCTCATAGCCATGCGTCCTGATCATGGCGGCGATCGGCACGATGGTGAGAGCCGAGCCGGCGCCGAAACCGGCCGCCGTGAGGCCCGCTGCCAATCCGCGCCGGTCGGGGAACCACTTGAGCGCATTGCCCACGCAGGTGCCGTACACCGCGCCCGCTCCGATGCCGCCAAGCGCGGCGGCGATGTAGAGCACGCTCAGCGTGTCGGCGTAGGAGTTGAGCGTCCATGCGAGGCCGCACAGGACCCCGCCCGCGAGCACGACCGGCCGGGGCCCGAATCGATCGACGAGATAGCCTTCGATCGGCACGAGCCAGGTCTCGAGCAGCACGAAAATCGAGAACGCCACCTGGATCGCCGCGCGACCCCAGTGGTGCTTGCTGTCGATGGGGCTTACGAACAGCGTCCAACCGTACTGAAGGTTGGCCACCATCGCCATGCAGAGAATGCCGAGGACGAGTTGCAACCAGCGCGAGCGCATACCTTCGCGCAGCAAGAATCAGGCTCGTCAGGGAAGAGAGGGCACAGCGGCCTTAGCCTAAGTCCGCTATTCTCGAGCGCGCGAAAGCTCGGCGTCAGGAACCGCGCCTCGTAGCTGAAAAAGCGACTTTTTTCCTGCATGCTCCCGCGTAGTATCCGCCGCTTGAGTCCTTACGGATGCAACCGAAACGAAGGGCAGCGGATATGCGACTGAATGGCAAATGTCGGCTACTTCTGTGGATTGGAATGACGGTTCTTGTGGGCCTGGCCGCCACACCACGGGAAGCCGCTGCCGCAGCGAAGTACAACGTAAAACCGATCGCAGAACTGAAGACCAAGCAGTTACCGCCCGGTCCACTGTATTGGCGCATCGAGAGCTTTTCGAGCATCGAGCAGGCAAAGTCCGCG
>DATBKV010000204.1:0-12252 GCA_036555745.1 Xanthobacteraceae bacterium
GACGACGCGATCGCCTATGCCGCGCGCATCCTGCAGGACCAGCTCAACGTGTTCGTCAACTTCGAGGAGCCGCGCAAGGAGGTCATCACCGAGGCGATTCCGGACCTGGCCTTCAATCCGGCCTTCCTCAAGAAGGTCGACGAGCTCGAGCTGTCGGTGCGTTCGGCCAATTGTCTCAAGAACGACAACATCGTCTATATCGGCGATCTCGTGCAGAAGACCGAGGCCGAGATGCTGCGCACGCCGAATTTCGGGCGCAAGTCGCTCAACGAGATCAAGGAAGTGCTGGCCCAGATGGGGCTCCATCTCGGCATGGAAGTGCCGGGCTGGCCGCCGGACAACATCGACGAGCTGGCCAAGCGTTTCGAGGACCATTATTGAGCGGGTATCGGTCATGAGCAAATCAGTCGTCGGGACGATCCGATGACCGACTGCTGAAGCCTGGCTCCGGAGGAGGCGCGCATGCGTCACCGCAACGCCCACCGCAAGCTCAACCGCACTTCCGAGCATCGGCGCGCCATGTTCGCCAACATGGCGGCGGCGCTGATCAAGCACGAGCAGATCGTGACCACGTTGCCGAAGGCCAAGGACTTGCGCCCGATCGTGGAGAAGCTGGTGACGCTCGGCAAGCGCGGCGACCTGCACGCGCGCCGCCAGGCGATCGCGCAGATGCGCGACATCGCCATGGTGAAGAAGCTGTTCGAGGTGCTGGGACCGCGCTACAAGGACCGCAATGGCGGCTATGTCCGCGTGCTCAAGGCGGGCTTCCGCTACGGCGATTCCGCGCCTGTGGCCGTGATCGAGTTGGTTGATCGCGATGTCGAGGCGAAGGGCCAGGATTCCGGGCCGGTGCCGGCAGCGTCCGAGCAGCCGGCGCAAGCCCAAGCGCCGGCGTGAACGGCGCGTCCACGCGATTCCAATGTGAGCAGCGCGCCGCGCTGCTCTTTTTTTGCTGATCCGGCAGCCGGTCGTTTTCTGGTCATAACTTGTTGGCAGGTCTCGCCCGACGGTGTGGTGTCGCCGGACGGCGATAATGATGGGGGCCGGCGACAAGTCGGCCGAGCAGGGAGGACAGCGAATGGATCGTGGCGCGTTGCTTGGATGCATGGCTTTGCTCGCGGCTGTTGGGTCGACGACAGCGCTGGCAGAGACGCCGGTCGAGCGCGGACGCTATCTCGTCAACACCGTCATGACCTGCCACAACTGCCACACGCCGATGGGGCCGAACGGCCCGCAATTCGACAAGGCGCTCTCGGGCGGCTTGCGCTTCGACGAGCCGCCGTTCGACGTCACCGCCTCCAACATCACGCCCGACCCGGGGACCGGCATCGGCAAGTGGAGCGATGCCGACATCAAGAAGGCGCTGCTGGAGGGGGTCCGGCCGTCCGGCACGCATCTGGCCGAGGTCATGCCTACCGGGTTCTACAAGATTCTCACGCCGGGCGATCTCGACGCGATCGTCGCCTATCTGCGCACGGTGCCGGCGGTGAACAACAAGGTGCGCGATCCGGTCTACAAGATCGCGATTCCGCACCAGATATTTCCCGGCGCCGAGCGGCCGATGCCGCAGGCCGATCTCAACGACAAACTCAAGCGCGGCTTCTATCTCGTCTCCATTGCCCATTGTATGGAATGCCATACGCCGTTCGGACCGCCGGGAACCGGGGTCGATTTCAAGAATTCGCTCGGCAAGGGCGGCCGCGAGTTCCCCGGGCCTTGGGGCGTCTCGACCTCGCGCAACATCACCTCGAGCAAGACCAAGGGCATCGGCGACTGGAGCGACGCCGAGATCAAGCGCGCGATCACTCATGGCGTGCGCAAGGATGGCAGCAAGCTCAAGCCGCCGATGGGATTTCCGTATTACGCCAAGATGACCGACGAGGATCTCGATGCGGTGATCGCCTATCTGCGCACCGTGCCCGCGAAGGAGTGAGCTTGCTGCGCGCCCGGCGCGGCTCTCACTTGCGCCGGCGCGCATCCCTGCCGATCACGTCGTAGACGTCGGCCGGCGCGAAGTCGTCGGTGATGATGTCCCCCGCTGCCGCTTGCAACAGCGGCCGCTCCAGCCGGCGCCGTAGGATTTCCGGCAGCGGAAAGCGGAATCCGTGCTGCTGCTGCAACGTCGCTGCGCGCGCCTCGAGCGTTTTCGGATCGAGTGGCGAGACGGTGCCGACCGCGATCACCTCGCCGTGTCCGGTCGGGTACAGATCAAGGCCGGCGAACACCTCGCCCAGCGTCTTCACCGTCGAGGCATAGAGCTTGCTGCCGTCATGCACGTTGAAAGCGGCGGCCCCGCCGGGCGCGAGCCGCTGCCTGACCAGGCTGTAGAACTCGCGCGTGAGCAGGTGAAACGGCACATAGCCGCCGCGATAGGCGTCAAGCAGAATCAGATCGTAGAGATCGCGGTGGCGATTGAGAAAGACCCGTCCGTCGTCGGCGCGGTAGCGCATGCGCGCGCTCTCGCGCAGCCCGAAATAGGTCTTGGCGGCGGTGATCACGCCGGGATCGATCTCGACCGTGGTGATGGCGGTCTCCGGCAGGAAGCGCGCGAGATAGCTCGAGATCGAGCCGCCGCCGAGGCCGAGCATCAGGACGTTTCCGGGCGCTGCCGGATAGATGGTCGCGATCGTCATCACCTGCGCGTAGCGCAGCGGCAGGTCGTCGGAATCGGCCAGGTTGCTGACCGACTCGGTGTAGTTCCAGCCCTTGAGCTGGAACGACATCACCAGCTCGTTGCCCCGCTTGGTGACGAAGATGTCGTTGTATTCGGTCTCGAGATGAGCGATGCGGCCGTCGGGACGCCCGAGCATTGCCGAGCGTACGCCCTCGTCGAGCAGGCTCTGCGCTCGGCCGTCGGAAGCGGCCAGCAAGCTGAGCGCGAGGATCGCGAGCGCCACCCCCCTGCGGCGCGCGCGCCGCGCCAGCGCCAGCAGCGCCATCCCCGCGATCAAGCCGATTGCTCCGAGCGTGAGCGTGATGGCGCGCGAGCCGATCGCGGGGATGAGCACGAAGGTGGTGCCGAGCGTGCCGACGATCGAGCCCGCGGTCGAAACGCCGTACACCGTGCCCGACACGCGGCCGGCGCGACGCGCCGAGACCAGCAGCAGCCGGATGGCGAACGGCGAGTACATGCCGAGCAGGATTACCGGAAGGAGCATCAGGGCAAGCGCAGCGACGAGACTGCCGGCGCGGATGTCATCGATGCGCGCCAGCACGTATTCGAGCACGGGCCCGGCAAAGCTCGGCAGCACCAGCAGATAGGCCGAGCCCGCGATCACGGTGAGCGCCAGGATCGCGAGCGAGGGGGCGCGGTCGGCGAGCGCGCCACCCAGGAAATAGCCGGCCGCGAGCGCAATCAGCACGGTCGAGATCAGCGCGGCCCAGGTATAAATTCCGCTGCCGAAATAGGGATTGAGATAGCGCGAGCCCAGCATTTCGAAGCTCATCACGATCGCGCCGGCGACGAAGGCGACCACGTAGATCGCCGCGGCGGCCGGACGGGGCAGGGGGGCTGCACTTGCTTGCATCTGGAGGTGGTCCACCACGCCCTCGGCGGAAGTTGCGATGAGCCCAGTTTAGGCATCATCGGCGCGCCTGTTCCATAGTGCCGGCCACGCCATGCCCTTCATTTGCCGCGAGCTTGGGCCTATATCTCGTCCACCAGAATCGGATGTTCCCATGTCGTTACGCCTGCACACTTTCTTGCGCCCGGCCCGGCCTGCGGCCGCTGCGATCCTCATCCTGGCCGCAGCGCCGCTCGCGGTTTGTGCCCAGGAGGCAGGCCCGCAGCGCCGGGTGCCGTCGTCCGCCAACGAGCTGCGGCTTTCCTACGCGCCGGTGGTGCAGCACGTCGCGCCCGCCGTGGTCAATGTCTATGCCGCCAAGACGGTGGCGGTGCGCAATCCGCTGTTCGACGATCCGATCTTCCGGCGCTTCTTCGGCATGCCGGGAGGCGGCGAGCAGGTGCAGCGCTCGCTCGGCTCGGGCGTGATCGTCGATGCTTCCGGGCTGGTGGTCACCAACAATCACGTGATCGAAGGCGCCGACCAGGTGAAGGTGTCGCTCGCCGACAAGCGCGAGTTCGAGGCCGAGATCGCGCTCAAGGATGCGCGCTCCGATCTCGCCGTGCTGCGCCTGAAGGCGCAGCACGAGCGCTTTCCGGCGCTCGAGTTCGCGGATTCGGATGCGCTGCAGGTCGGCGACGTGGTGCTCGCGATCGGCAATCCGTTCGCGGTCGGCCAGACCGTCACTCACGGCATCGTCTCGGCGGTCGCCCGCACGCAGGTCGGCATCACCGACTACCAGTTCTTCATCCAGACCGACGCCGCCATCAATCCCGGCAATTCCGGCGGTGCGCTCGTCGACCTCGGCGGCCGGCTGGTCGGCATCAATACCGCGATCTTCTCGCGCTCGGGCGGCTCGCAGGGCATCGGGTTTGCGATTCCAGCCAATATGGTCAAGGTGGTGGTCGCCTCCGCCCGCGGCGGCGGCTCGACGGTCAAGCGGCCGTGGCTCGGCGCGCGCCTGCAGGCGGTCACGCCGGAGATCGCCGACAGCCTCGGGCTCAAGCGGCCGGCCGGCGCGCTGGTCGCGAGCGTGGCTCCGGCCGGCCCGGCCGCGCGCGCCGGATTGAAGACCAGCGACCTGATCGTCGCCGTCGACGGCCAGCCCATCGAGGATGCCAACGCCTTCGACTACCGGTTTGCGACCAAGCCGCTCGGCGGCAGCGCGCGGCTTGCGGTCGTGCGCTCGGGCAAGGAGATCACCGTGAATGTCGCGCTCGAATCGCTGCCCGACAGCGCGCACGAGGAACTCGTGATCGAATCGCCCTCGCCGTTCCAGGGCGCCCGGGTGTCGAACCTGTCGCCGGCCTTGGCCGACGATCTGCGGCTCGACCCCGCGGCCGAAGGCGTCGTCGTCCTGGAGGTCGCCGGCGGCTCGCCGGCGCAGAACCTCGGCCTGCAGCGCGGCGACCTCGTGGTCTCGGTCAACAACGCGCGCATCGCCAAGACCCGCGATCTCGCCCGCGTCAGCGCGCAGCGAAGCCGGCGCTGGAGCATCACCATCGTGCGCGGCGGCCAGCAGATGTCGGTGGAGCTGCGGGGATGACGCCGCGCTCCACGCGGCGAGGCCCGAGCCTGTTCGCGGCGGCGGGCCTCGCGCGTGACGCGCCGCGGCCGCTCGCCGACAAGCTGCGCCCGACCACGCTCGCCGAGGTCGTAGGGCAGGATCATCTGCTCGGCCCCGACGGCGCGCTCACGCGGCTGCTCGCGACCCGCACGCTCGGCTCGCTCGTGTTCTGGGGGCCGCCCGGCACCGGCAAGACCACGGTCGCGCGGCTGCTGGCGCAGGCTACCGACCTGCATTTCGAGCAGATCTCGGCGATCTTCTCGGGCGTCGCCGACCTCAAGAAAGTGTTCGACGCCGCACGTGCGCGGCGCGAGACCGGCCAGGGCACGCTCTTGTTCGTCGACGAGATCCATCGCTTCAATCGCGCGCAGCAGGATTCCTTCCTGCCGGTAATGGAGGACGGAACCATCGTGCTGGTCGGCGCCACCACCGAGAATCCGTCCTTCGAACTGATCGCGCCCTTGCTCTCTCGCGCGCGCGTCCTGGTGTTCAAGCCGCTCGATGCCGAGGCCATCGACCAGCTCATCGCCCGCGCCGAGCGGATCGAAGGCAGGTCGCTCCCGCTCGATTCCGATGCGCGGCGATCCCTCATCCGCATGGCCGATGGCGACGGGCGCGCCGCGCTCACCCTGGCGGAAGAGGTGTGGCGCGCGGCGCGCGCGGGCGAGACCTTTGATCTCGCGCAGCTGCAGGAGGTAGTGCAGCGGCGCGCCCCGATCTACGACAAGCAGCAGGACGGCCACTACAACCTGATCAGCGCGCTGCACAAATCGGTGCGCGGCTCCGACCCCGACGCTGCGCTCTACTATCTCTGCCGTATGCTCGATGCCGGCGAGGACCCGCTCTACATCGCGCGGCGCGTGGTGCGCATGGCGGTGGAGGACGTCGGGCTCGCCGATCCGCAGGCGCTCGTCATCTGCAACGCCGCCAAGGACGCCTACGACTTCCTGGGCTCGCCGGAAGGCGAACTGGCGATCGCCGAGGCGGTGATCTACGTCGCCACTGCGCCCAAGTCGAACGCCGCCTATGCCGCCTACACCGCGGCCATGCGCACGGCGCGCGAAGCGGGCTCGCTGCTGCCACCCAAGCATATCCTCAATGCTCCCACCAAACTCATGCAGGCCGAAGGCTACGGCGAAGGCTACGCCTACGACCACGACGCGCCCGACGCCTTCTCCGGTCAGGACTATTTCCCGGACGCGCTCGCCCGCCAGAAATTCTACGACCCGCCTGAGCGCGGCTTCGAGCGCGAGATCGGCAAGCGCCTCGAATACTGGGCCAAGCTGCGCAAAGCGCGGAGCGGCCAATGAGCGCCGCCGGCATGGCAGCCTGGGCCGCGGGCGCTTTCGCGCTGGCCGCGCCGGCGCTTGCCGCCGAGCCGTTCGACGGCCGCTGGGCGCCGGCGGCGCAGGTTTGCAGCAGCGAAAGCGGCGCGGCGCAGGTCGTCGTCGTCGATTCGCGTGCGCTGCGCTGGCACGACGCGGCGTGCACCGTCGCCACCAGCTATCGCGTGGGCGACGCCTGGCACATCGGTGCGCGCTGCTGGGGCGAGGGCGCGATCAGCAGCATACCCATCACGCTGCGCGTGCAGGGCGGACGGCTGCTGCTCGACTGGCCCGGCGCACGCGCCGAGGAGCTGGCGCGATGCCCGTGAGCGCGCGCGCGAAGGAGCGCGCTGGCCGGCGACCCGCTGCCGGGGCGATGGCGGCACCGGCGAGCGGCGTTAAAACCACCCACGTGAGCGCCGACGAAGCCGGCATGCGCGTCGACCGCTTCCTGGAGGCGCGCTTTCCCGGGCTGTCGTTCTCCCACATCCAGCGCATCATCCGCAAAGGCGAGCTGCGGGTGGACGGCAGGCGCGCGCAGGCCAAGCAGCGGCTCGCGGCCGGGCAGGCGGTGCGCATCCCGCCGCTGCGGCTGGAGCCGCAGGCGCCGCGCGCGGGCGCGGGCGAGGCCGAGGCCAAGACCCGCGACTTCCTCAAGTCGATCACGCTCTACGAGGACGCCGACGTGCTGGTGCTCGACAAGCCCATGGGCCTCGCGGTGCAGGGCGGCTCCGGCACCCCGCGCCACCTCGACGGCATGCTCGAGGTGCTGCGCGACGCTCACGGCCAGCGTCCGCGCCTGGTGCACCGGCTCGACAAGGATACCGCCGGCTGCCTCCTGGTGGCGAAGACGCGGTTTGCCGCGTCGGCGCTGGCCAAGAGCTTCCGCTCGCGCTCGGCGCGCAAGATCTACTGGGCGCTGGTCGCGGGCGTGCCCAAGCCGCGCCAGGGCCGCGTCTCCACCTTCCTCGCCAAGGAGCAGCGCGCGGACGACTCGTTCATGCGTGTCGCGCGCCACGGCGAGGAGGGCGCGAGCCACGCGGTCACCTATTACGCCGTGGTCGACACCGCCGCGCGCCAGCTCGCCTGGCTCTCGCTCAAGCCGGTCACCGGCCGCACCCATCAGTTGCGCGCGCACATGGCGCATATCGGCCATCCGATCGTGGGCGATCCGAAATACTTCGCCAAGGAGAACTGGGCGCTGCCGGGCGGGTTGCAGAACCGCCTGCACCTCCTCGCCCGCCGCATCGTGGTGCCGCACCCGCGCGGGGGAACGATCGACGTCACCGCGCCGCTGCCGCCACACATGCGCCAGTCGTGGAACCTGCTCGGCCTGGACGCCAGGGGCTACGACCCCATCATCGAGGCCCCGGAGGACTGATGGGCGCAGCCCCGACTTCGCGCCTTCGACACATCGGCCCGCCGGCGCGCCGCGATTGTAAATAACAACGAAAAAACAATCCGCTCTCTGCATCCTGCGCCGCAGCTCATGCACGCAAGCTCTCGCAGCATAAGCGAAATTCACGACCCCCTCCGCGCGTGCCGCCGGCCAATAACAGAGAAAAACAATGGCATCCTCGCCGCACCAGCGTCGGCAACAAAAAACCCGGCGCGGTCACCCGCCCGGGCTGCATACGCAGTTTTCGATCGTCATGTTTTCTAGCACATCCTCGTTACGTAGTCAAGCAAAAAATCGCTAACCCAACCTGCGAGGGCCGAGGACTCAGCGCAGGCTGGCGTTGATCTTGTCGAGCGCCGCCGCGCCCGGGCACAACTCCTTCTCGGACAACGCGTTGAGCGGCGTCTCGACCGTGTTGAAATGGCGGTGCAGATCCTCGGGCGCGCGGTCGACGTAGAGGAGCCCGGTGACGACCTGGCCCTGCGCCGCGTGCCGCTGCAGGAAGCTCATGGCGCCGAGCCGATCGTGGGCGTCGTAATCGGCGGCGACCTTCTTGAGCACGAGCTTGGAGCCGTCGTGCTGCTCGACCACCTCGACCGTGCCCGGCGCGTAGGCGACCGTGATCGGCGCGCGGGTGGTTATGAAGTCGAGGCGATTGACCGCCTCGTTGTGCTCGCGCACGTAATCGAAGCTCTTGGTCGAGCCGACGTGGTTGTTGAACGCCACGCACGGCGAGATCACGTCGATAAAGGCGGCGCCCTCATGCTCGATCGCGGCCTTGATCAGCGGCACCATCTGCTCCTTGTCGCCGGAGAACGAGCGCGCGACAAAGGTGGCGCCGAGCTGCAGCGCCATGGCGACGAGATCGATGGAATTGTCGGTGTTGGTCACGCCGCGCTTGGATTTCGAGCCGCGGTCGGCGGTGGCGGAGAACTGGCCCTTGGTGAGGCCATAGACGCCGTTGTTCTCCACGATATAGACCATGTTCACGCCGCGCCGCAGCGCGTGCGCGAATTGGCCGAGCCCGATCGAGGCGGAATCGCCGTCGCCGGACACGCCGAGATAGATCAGCTCGCGGTTGGCGAGGTTGGCGCCGGTCAGCACCGACGGCATGCGTCCGTGCACGGAGTTGAAGCCGTGCGAGCTGCCGAGGAAGTAGGTCGGCGTCTTCGACGAGCAGCCGATGCCTGAGAGCTTGGCGACGCGGTGCGGCGCGATGTCGAGCTCGAAGCAGGCCTCGATGATCGCCGCCGAGATCGAATCGTGGCCGCAGCCGGCGCACAGCGTCGAGACCGAGCCTTCGTAGTCGCGCCGGGTGAAGCCGAGCGCGTTGGCCGGCAGCGCCGGATGGTGGAATTTGGGCTTGGTGATGTAGGTCATGGTCGAGCCACTCTCTCTGCGGACGCGCACGCGCGCATGGCCGCGAACCTTGCGGGATCCTCGGTTGTCATCGTCAGCGAAAGCGGACGATCCAGTAATCGTCGGATGGGCTGAAAGGCACCGCATCGGAACCCAATCGCACGTTCACATGCTGCTGGCTGCCCGCTTTTGCGGGCATGACAGCGCAGGACTGACGATGACAGCCTCATCGTCATGATACCACCTTGCGCAGCGGGGTCACCTTGAGCGCATCGAGATGGTCTCCGATCGCGCGCGCGATGAAGCGGGCGGTGATCGGCGTGCCATCGTAGTGCAGGATCGGCACCAGCCGGATCGGATCGATGCCGCATTCGTTGACGATGAGCGAGCGTAATTGTCCGTCGCGGTTCTGCTCCACCACGAACACGAAGTCGTGGTCGGCGACGAAGCTGGTCACGCTCGAGTGGAACGGGAAGGCGCGAACCCGCAGCCGGTTGAGCGACTGCCCGCGCGCCTCGATCATGTGGATCGCCTCGTCCATCGCCGGCGAGGTCGAGCCGTAATAGATCACGCCGTATTTCGTCGGTTTGGTCCCGTTGGCCTGCAGCGGGCGCGGCACCAGGTCCTTGGCGGTCTCGAACTTGCGGATCAACCGCTGCATGTTGTCGGCGTAGGGCGCGCCCTCCTCGGTATAGCGCGCGTAGCGGTCGCGCGAGGTCCCGCGGGTGAAGAACGAGCCTTTGCTCGGATGGGTGCCGGGATAGGTGCGATAGGGGATGCCGTCGCCGTCGACGTCGAGATAGCGGCCGAACTCCTTGCCGGCGTCGAGGTCGGCCTTGGTCATGACCTTGCCGCGGTCGTATTTGCGCGCGTCGTCCCAGCTGAACGGGCGGCACAGGCGATGGTTCATGCCGATGTCGAGGTCGAGCATGACGAAAATCGGCGTCTGCAGCCGGTCGGCGAGGTCGAAGGCGTCGGCGGCAAAGTCGAAGGCTTCGGCCGGGTCCTCGGGGAACAGCAACACGTGCTTGGTGTCGCCGTGCGAGGCATAGGCGCACGAGATCAGGTCGCATTGCTGGGTGCGCGTCGGCATCCCGGTCGAGGGTCCGGCGCGCTGCACGTCGAACACCACCGCCGGGATCTCGGCAAAATAGGCGAGCCCGAGGAATTCCTGCATCAGCGAGATGCCGGGGCCGGACGTGGCGGTGAAGGCGCGCGCGCCATTCCAGGCCGCGCCGATCACCATGCCGATGGAAGCGAGCTCGTCCTCGGCCTGCACGATGGCGACCTTGCTGCGCTTGGTTTCAGGGTCGACGCGCAGCCGACGGCAGTGGCCGGCGAAGGCGTCGGCGAGCGAGGAGGAGGGGGTGATCGGATACCAGGCGCAGACGGTGGCGCCGCCGTAGACCGCGCCCAGCGCCGCCGCCGAGTTGCCCTCGACGAAGATGCGGTCGCCCACGGCGTCGGCCCGGCGCAGCCGCAGCCCGATCGGGCACTGCAGGTTCATCAGCGCCCAGTCGCGCCCGAGATGGAACGCGTGCACGTTCGCCGCGATCAGCTTTTCCTTCGACTTGAACTGCTCGCCGATCAGCGTCTCGATCACCTTCACGTCCATGTCGAGCAGCGCCGAGAGCACGCCGACATAGATGATGTTCTTGAACAGCTGACGCTGGCGCGGATCGCTGTATTCGCGGTTGCAGATGGCGGTGAGCGGCGCGCCGATGACCGTGATGTCGTCGCGGAACTTCGACTTCGGCATCGGCTTGGTGCAGTCATAGAGCAGGTAGCCGCCGGGCTCGATCCCGGCCACGTCCTTGTCCCAGGTCTGCGGGTTCATCGCGATCATCAGGTCGGTGCCGCCGCGCGCGCCGAGATGGCCCGCCTCCGAGATGCGCACCTCGTACCAGGTCGGCAGCCCCTGGATGTTGGAGGGGAAGATGTTGCGCGGCGCGACCGGCACGCCCATGCGCAGCACCGCCCGCGCGAACAGCTCGTTGGCGCTGGCGGAGCCCGACCCGTTGACGTTGGCGAAGCGGACGACGAAGTCGTTTACGCTGCTGATCGGGCTGCTACTCGGCATTGGTCATCCGCGTGCGTCATGTCGATGAGATACTTTTTCATGTCCCAGGCGCCGGTTGGACAGCGCTCAGCGCACAGCCCGCAGTGCAGGCAGACGTCCTCGTCCTTGACCATCACGCGCCCGGTCTTGAGCCCGTCGGCGAGGTAGAGGTCCTGGGTGGCGTTCTTGGCCGGCGCGCGCAGGCGCGTGCGCAGGTCGGCTTCGTCGCCGTCGGCGGTAAAGGTGATGCAGTCCATCGGGCAGATGTCGACGCAGGCGTCGCATTCGATGCACAGCGAGGCGGTGAACACCGTCTGCACGTCGCAATTGAGGCAGCGGTGCGCTTCCTTGAGCGCCAGCTCGACGTCATAGCCGAGCTCGACCTCGGCCTTGATGTCGCGCAATGCCACCACCTTGTCGCGCAACGGCACCCGGTAGCGCCGGTCCGGCGCAATGTCGTTGTCGTAGCTCCACTCGTGGATGCCCATCTTCTGGCTGACGATCTCCACCATCGGTAGCGGCCGGTCGTGAATGTCGAGACCTGAGCAGAGCTTGTCGATCGACAGCGCGGCGTCGTGCCCGTGCGCCACCGCCCAGATGATGTTCTTCGGCCCGAACGCGGAATCGCCGCCGAAGAACACCTTGGGATGGGTCGAGGCCATGGTCGCGGGATCGACCTTGGGCATGTCCCACTTGTCGAACTCGATGCCGATGTCACGCTCCATCCAGGGGAAGGCGTTCTCCTGGCCGACCGCCACCAGCACGTCGTCGCAGGGAAAATGCTGCTCGGGCTCGCCAGTCGGTACCAGGCTGCGCCGCCCCTTGCCGTCGTATTCGGCCTTCACCTTCTCGAACCGCACGCCGGTGAGCCGCCCGCTCTCATGCGTGAACGCCTTCGGCACCAGGAAATTGAGGATCGGAATGTCCTCGTGCATGGCGTCCTCCTTCTCCCAGGGGGACGCCTTCATCTCCTCGAAGCC
>DATBKV010000205.1:0-6864 GCA_036555745.1 Xanthobacteraceae bacterium
CCGGTACGGAACGCTGTGCGCCTGGGCCAAGCAGCTCGGCCGCAACGATGCTGCGAGCGTGCTGCAGAAAACCCTCGATGAAGAGAAAGCGGCCGACAAGAAGCTGACCGACATCGCGGAAGCGAGGCTCAATCTGAAAGCTGCGAGCTAGCGCGTTTCCGCCGCTGGCGTCCGGCGGTGCACCGCCCGCGACGACGTGAGCTGCGCCCTGATCGGCCGGCGTCGTCGGCGCGCGGCGGCGGGCCGCCGTGCCGGATGCCGGTTACGGCGCGCCTTCGCGGCGCGCTCCGCAGGGAGCAGAGGCGTGCGTCTCGCCCTGCGACAACACGGCGCTGCGACATTGCGCCGGCGCTTGCTGCCGCGACCGATCGTCCCGCAGCGATTGATCCGGATGTCCGTGGGCCTGAGGCTTTCCCGGCGTGCCACCAACGCCTAGGGGGCGAAGTATGGGGCTCTTGGTTGTATTCGTCCTGACCCTGATCGTCGGACAATCGATCTCGGTGGGGCTCGGGCTGCTGATCGAGCGCCAGGTCACGCCTTACGCCGGGCTCGTGACCTTCATCGCGGTGTATTTCTTGATGTTCTGGCTGGCGTGGCGCTTGGCCGTCCGCCTCACCCAACCGGGCTCGCGCTTGGGAGGGTGGCTGGGCGGCGTGGAAAAGTGAGCCATCCGCGCCGGGGCTGATGCGTTGCGCGCGTCAGGTTCACGCGCGCTATTTCGGTTGCACGCTCTGGTCTCCGCCCGGCGTGCCGGGCGGCGGAATTACCTTGAGCCGCCCACCGGCGGGCGGCGCAACCCGAATGTCAGGATCAACGCCGGACGGCGGGCAGATCACCCCTTTCGATTGGGCGAGCTTGTCGCTCAAGGCGCCGGAGTTGCCGCCGACCGTGGGCGGCTCGCCCTTAACATCAGGCGGGCATGTAACTCCCTGCTCGGGGGGCGCGCCGCCATTGCCGATCGGCTGCGCGGCGACGCTCGCGACCGCGAGACCCAACAAAGTGACCGCACTGGCAATACTGACGCGCAAAGAAATGCTCCCCGGGATCTTCCACAATGGGCTCGACCCTTTAGGTCGGCCCTGCGCTTGAGGTTTCGGAAATCGGCCGCTTTCCGCGCGCTGCGCCCGACGCTACGCACAGGAACAACGCCACGGCCGCGGGCGATGTTCCGTTGTCGCAATCGCGCGGTGGTTGCAAAGAATGCGAACGGGGCCTATGGGCCGAGATGGCTCGTCGGAGATCGGCGCTGCGCGGCCTTCGCCTTTGTTACCTGCTGTTCTGCCCGCGCATCGACAACTCGGGGAGCGCAGCATCGAAGGCGTCGCCTTTCTTGCCGGCGGCGACGCCGAATTCGTAGAGCGCCTGCATGTATTTTCCGTCGAAGGGTCCGCGGCTGGGATAGTCGAAGGCCGTGTCGACGTGGGCGACGCGCAAGCTCACGCCGTGCCGCTGCACGCCGGCATAGACCAGCATGAGCTGGGCGCGCAGGGCCGAGGTCAGCGCGACCGCTATCGAGCGGCCGAGGACGCCCGGGATGGTGGGATCGGGCATCTTGAATTCGGGACCGAGCTTGGAGTTCACCAGCACGTACAGCTCGCTGAACGGCGCGCGCGCGGGACCGCTCGCCGACAGCATCGTTTCCGGCACCACGAAGAACGGCGCAGTGATCGTCCCGTCGCTGTGCATTTCATGGAATTTCTTGCCGTTGGCCTCGACCTCGATCGCAACCGGCGAGAAAAAGCCGGGGATACTGCAGGACGCCAGCAAAATGTCGCGAAACAACTTGAGCGCAGCGTGGTCGCCATGAGTTGCGATCGCGCCCAGGTTCCAGACCACCCGACGGCCGCCATCGAGATTGGTGGTGGCGACGAACAGCCGCCGCCCGCGCGCGTGCTCGGCGGCGATCTCGGCGAGCAGCTTGGGCGTCACCCGGTCCTCGATCAACCGCTTGAGCGGCCAGTCGTCGAACAGGCTGTCGTGCGTCTTGCGGTCCTCGAATATGTCCGCCGCTCCGATGGTGGTGAAATTCTTGTGCACCTCCTCGTCGTAGCGTGGTCCGAGAAACGCGAATGGCGCGATCAGGGCGCCGATGCTCACTCCGGTCACCGCCGCGAATTCGGGCCGGGTGCCGGACTGGGTCCAGCCGGTAAGCACGCCGGCGCCGAAGGCGCCATCGGAGCCGCCGCCGGAAATCGCCAGCCATGGTCCGTTCGCCTGCGGCAGCAGGCGGGCGAATTCGACGGCCGAGTCGCCCCACACCCGCGCGTCCGGGATGCCAGGCACGATCGCGGCGTTATCTTCCTCGGCGCTGAATGCAGTGCGTTCGTGCTCGTCCTTTACCGCGCTCTTGGGGGCGGCCGTCTTTCTCTCGATCCGCTTCTTGGCTTGCGCGGCCTGGAGCTGCTCGCGGGCGAACGCCCGTTCGAGCGCCACCGGCCCGGGCGCGAGCGGGCACAGCATCAGCCCGACGGCCAGGGCGGCATAGATGCGCAGCATGGGCAAAGTTGCTCTCCAGCTTCGACGCGCGGCATTGCGATGAAATTTTAGCGCGGCATTGCGATGGAATTTTAGCATTTCTGGGGCGCTCGTCCGTGCCGTTCGCGGGCCTCCGCGGCGCAGATCGGGCAGCTCGCGCTGGCGCGAAAGTTGGCACCCATTCTGATCGGCGGCCGGCGCCCGCCCGCAGGCTCAGCCCGCGCTCAGCCTTGCGTCGCGCTCCAAACGCCGGAGCACATTCCTTGCGGGCCCCGACCTCGCCAGGTTCCGCCGCCGCGCCCGTTGTGCAGGCGTCCCGAGCCAGCGGCGCTTTGTCCGCCCGAGGAGACGTTCACGCTGACGTGGCCCGATTTCGACACCCGCCCCGATACGCTGACGGCGGCGCCGCCCATATAGCTGACATAGCCGCCGCGAATCATCACGCCGTAGCGATACGACTGGTCACAGGGGCCGCTCTTGGTGACGACGAGAACGCTCCACGGGCCGTCGAACGACGCCGCGCCTGCTGGCGGGACCGCGGCGAAGGCGGTGATAGCGAACGCCGTCGCCAGCGATGCGGCGCGAATGGAATGGCTCGTCATGGGACCCTCGTGTTGGCTTGGTGGCGCGCTCTGCGAATGCAGGCGCCTGGTTGTGGTCGCCCTGCCATTTTCTCGTTGGCAGCGCGTCGGCTGAGCTCGCCTGACAATGCGGCGCATGGTTACCAGAAGGCACGCAAGGACAGAAGAGGCTTCGCGCCCCATTCCTGGTGCGAAAATCGTGCCGGCTACCGGGCTCAGGATCGTGTTATTATTGTGTTCCACTAGGCTGCCGCCGCGCGGTTTCGCCCCCAATCCGACCAATGGCACGAGGATCGCCATGCCGCCGATTCGTCCGCTTCTCGCTCTCGCCGCAAGCTTGGCGTTTGCGCCGAGCGTGCTCCCGCAGGCGGCGGCGCAAACCGGCAAGCCCGGGGTCGAGCGCCTCTACATCCTCAATTGCGGGGAGGGCGTCGCCGGCGATATCTCGCGCTGGTCGCCGGGCGTCAACGTGGGCAAGTCGATGGATTTCGTCGACTCCTGTTACCTGATCAAGCACGGCCAAGAGTGGCTGCTGTGGGACACCGGAGTGGCGGACGCCATCGCCGCCATGCCCGACGGCCAGCGCCCCGCCGACCCGCGCATGACCCATTGGCGCCGCCCGAAGACGCTCGCCGCCCAGCTCGCCGAGCTCGGCGTGCAGCCCGCCGAGATCAAATACGTCGCCGTCTCCCACACCCATCCCGACCACATCGGCAACATGAGCATGTTCCCGCACAGCATGCTGCTGGTGCAGAAGGCCGAGTACGAGTGGCCAGGGCCGGCGGGGCCGCGCTTCAAACCGAAGCAGCCAGTGACCAAGCTCGAAGGCGATCACGACGTGTTCGGTGACGGCAGCGTGACGATCATCGCGACCCCCGGACACACTCCCGGCCACCAGAGTCTGCTGGTGAAGTTGCCAAAGACCGGTGCAGTGCTGCTTTCGGGCGACGCGGTGCATTTCAAGGACAACTGGGACAATCGGCGGGTGCCGGCCAACAATGACAACAAGGAGAAGACGGTGGCCTCGATGCAGCGTCTGGCGGAGGTCATGGCGAAGGAGAAGGCGCAGCTGTGGATCAACCACGACAAGGCGCAGCGGGCCGGCCAGAAGATGTCGCCCGCGTTCTACGAGTGAGGATACGCATGTTCGATTGCATCCATTCGAAGGCCCCCCGACAGATGCGGCGCCCGCGCGCCACGGGGATCGTTCCCGGCACGTGCACGCTGCTCCTCGGCATCGCGATCGCGGCGCCGCTGAGCATCGCCGCGCATGGCCAGGGCGCTTTCCCGAACCGCGCCATCACCATGGTGGTCCCGCTGCCGGCGGGCGGAACGGCGGACCTGCTCTGCCGTTTCGCAGCGGACAAGGCGAGCGCGGCGCTCGGCCAGCAGGTCGTCGTCGAGAATCGCCCCGGCGGCGCGGGCGGACGCGTGGGAACGGAAGCCGTGCTGCGCGCCGCGCCCGACGGCTACACGCTGCTGTGCGCGCCGCAGCTCACGTTCAGCATCACCCATCTGGTGTTCAGCAAGGCCTCCTTCGATACGCGCGGCCTGCAGCCGGTCAGCGTGCTCGCCACCTATCCGCTGATCCTGATCGGACGCGCCAACCTGCCTGCCAACAACCTTGCGGAGTTCATCGCGTATGCGCGCGCCAATCCCGACAAGGTCAATTATGGCCATCAGGGCAAGGGCAACACCGGACACCTGCTCGGCGAGTTGCTGATGCTGAAGGGCAATTTCCACATGACCGAAATTCCCTACCGCGGCAGCGCACCCGCCATCAATGACCTGCTTGCCGGCAATATCGATCTGGTGCCGGACTATCTGCTCGCAAACAAGCAGAACATCGATGCCGGCAAGCTCAAGCTTCTTGCCACCGGCGGCCGCGCGCGGCTCAAGGATTATCCGAACGTCGCGACCATCGCGGAGACGCTGCCCGGCGTCTACGCCGATACCTGGATGGCGGTCGCCGCGCCTCCCGGTACGCCGAAAGAGGTCGCCAAGAAAATATCGGACGCGATCGGCCAGGGTTTCCGCCAGGCCGACCTCAAGGCGCGCATCCTGGCGCTCGAAGCCGAGCCGCTCGGCAGCACGCCGGACCAGATGCGGGAGATGGTGCAACAGAGTCTGGCGACCTGGGGACCGGTGGTCGAGGCCGCCAAGATCGTGGTCGACTGATCGCAAGCGCCCGAAGTTGATGCCCGTGGCGCGGTGGTCGTGCTGCACACCTCGGATGGCGTAATGATCGTTGTTGCATAGCGTAGTGGTCGTGATTGCAAGGAGACGCATGATGCTGGTTGGCTTTATCGCGGGCTCGCGGCGGCATTTCGGGGGCGCGCTGATCGCCCTCGGGATCGCGCTCGTCGCTGCTGTTTTGCCGGCGGGCGTCGTGGCCGCGCAGGACTACCCCTCGCATCCGGTGAAGATCATCGTGCCGTTTCCCGCCGGCGGCACCGCCGACGTGATGCCGCGCATCTTCGCCGATTGGTTGGCGAAGAAATGGAGCCAGCCCGTGGTGGTCGAGAACCGCACCGGAGCGGCCGGCAATATCGGCGCCGAGGCGGTGGCCAAGGCCGAGCCCGACGGCTACACGCTGCTGTCGGCGCCGCCGCCGCCGCTCGTGATCAACCAGAACCTCTACCCCAAGCTCGGTTTCGACCCGACCGAATTCGTTCCCATCGTCATCATGGGCCGGGTGCCGAACGCGCTCGTGGTCAATCCGAAGCTGCCGGTGAACAGCGTGGCCGAGGTCATCGCCCAGGCCAAGGCCAATCCCGGCAAGCTCACCGCCGCCACCCAGGGCAACGGCACCACCTCGCACCTCACCTCCGAGCTGTTCCAGATGATGGCGGGCGTCAAATTCCAGCAGGTGCCGTATCGCGGATCGGCGCCGGCGCTGAACGATCTGGTCGCCGGCAGCGTCGATCTGATGTTCGACAATCTCGGCGTGTCGCTGGCGCTCGTGAAGGGCGGCAAGCTCAAGCTGTTGGGCGTGGCGACGGGAAAGCGCATGGCCGCGCTACCGGACGTGCCGACCATTGCGGAGACGCTGCCCGGCTTCGAATCGGCGGCGTGGTTTGCGATCGTGGCGCCGCCGAAGACGCCGTCGACGGTGATCGACAAGATCAACGCCGACGTCAACGAGGCGCTGCGGCAGGCAGACATCGTCGCCCGCCTGGCGCAGCTGTCAGCGGAGCCGATCGGCGGCACGCCGCAGGCGACCGCCGCCTACATGCGCGAGGAGGTCGCGCGCTGGTACAAGGTCATCAAGGCCGCCAACGTGAAGCTCGATTGATGGGGCAACGGTGAGGGCCGCGAACGCAGAGCACGCCATGGCCACCCCGGCCGCCTCCCGAGCTTGGCCGGCGGAAGGCCTCACCCGGGTGCCGTACTGGGTCTATTCCGATCCCGCCGTCTACGAAGCCGAGCAGGCGCGCATCTTTGCGGGCGAGTGCTGGCAATTCTTGTGTCTGGAGGCCGAGCTGCCGGATGCCGGCAGCTATCGGCGCTCGAGCCTGGGCGCCATGCCTGTGGTGGTGACGCGCGATCACCAGGGCGAGCTGCACGCATTCGAGAACCGCTGCGCCCATCGCGGATCGCTGCTGCTGCTCGAGGAGCGCGGGCAGGTGCGCGACATCGTCTGCGTCTATCACAACTGGAGCTATGACCTCGCCGGCAATCTCACCGGCGTCGCGTTCCGCAAGGGGCTCGCCGGCAAGGGCGGGATGCCGGCCGAGTGCCATCCGGAGCGGCACGGCCCGCGCAAGCTGCGTGTGGCCACGCTCGGCGGGCTCGTGTTCGGCACGCT
>DATBKV010000206.1:0-8412 GCA_036555745.1 Xanthobacteraceae bacterium
GCCGAGCTCTACGGCAAGGTCGACGGCTGCGCCTCGGGCAAGGGCGGCTCGATGCATCTCATCGATCTCTCGGTCAATTTTCTCGGCTGCGTTCCGATCGTGGGCAGCACGATCCCGATCGGCGTCGGCGCATCCTTCGGCACCAGGCTGCAGGATCGCGCGGCCGTCACGGTCGTCTTCTTCGGCGATGCGGCCACCGAGACCGGCGTGTTCCACGAGAGCGTGAACTTCGCCGCGGTGCATCGACTTCCGGTGCTGTTCGTGTGCGAGAACAATCTCTATTCGGTCAATACGCCGCTCGAGGCGCGTCAGCCGCCGAATCGGACAATCGCGGAAATGGTGGGCGGTCACGGTATCCCGACCTCCCAGCACGATGGCCAGCTGGTGGAGACGGTCGACGCGGTTGCCGCGCAGATCATCCCCAAAATTCGCGAGTCCGGCGGTCCCGCGCTGCTCGAGTTCATCACATATCGCTGGCTCGAGCATTGCGGTCCGCTCGGCGACATCCATCTCGGATACCGCACGCAGGAGGAGCTGGATGCATGGATGGCGCGCTGTCCGCTGAACCTGCACCGGCGGCTGCTGGAGGACGACGGGATCATGGACGAGGCCGAGCACGCCGCGATCGAGGCCGCGATCGCTGCGGAGATCGACGACGCGGTCGCGTTCGCGCAAGCGAGCCCGTTTCCGGGGCGCGGGGATCTCAGCCACCACATGTTCGCCTGATCGGTCGCGTTGATGATCAACCGCCAGCTCAAATTCGCCGAAGCCATCCACGAGGCGATCGACATCTGCCTCGAGCGCGACCAGAGCACTTATCTCATGGGCTTGGGCGTGCCGGATCCAATCGGCGTGTTCGGCACCACCAAGGGGTTGCAGCAAAAGCACGGCAATAAACGCGTGCTGGACATGCCGGTGGCCGAAAACGCCATGACCGGCGTCGCACTCGGCTCGTGTCTGGTGGGGATGCGGCCGATCATGACCCACATGCGCTTGGAATTCGCCATGACGGCCATGGATCAGATCTGCAATCAGGCCGCCAAATGGCACTACATGTTCGGCGGACGCTCCAAGGTGCCGCTGACCATCCGCATGCTGATCGGTCGCGGCTGGGGGCAGGGGCCGCAGCACTCGCAGAGCCTGCACGCCTGGTTCGCCCATATTCCGGGGCTCAAGGTTGTCATGCCGTCGACGCCCCAGGATGCCAAGGGTCTGCTCATTGCCAGCATCGAGGATGACAACCCGGTCGTGTTCTTCGAGCACCGCTGGCTGCACAACATTCATGGGCCGGTTCCCGAGGGCCATTACACCGTGCCGATCGGCGAACCGCGGCTGGTCGCGGAAGGCGCCGATGCGACCATCGTCGCGGCCTCGTACGCGACCATCGAAACCATCAAGGCCGCGCGCGAACTCGAGCGCCAAGGCATCCACGTCGATGTGATCGACCTGCGCACGCTCGTGCCCCGCAACGACGCCGCCATCCTCGCCTCGGTGCGCAAGACCGGCCACCTTGTGGTGGTCGACCAGGGGACGCTGACCGGCGGATTCGCGGGCGAGATCGTGGCGCGGGTGAGCGAGCAGGCTTTCGGCGCGCTCAAGGCTGCGCCCGTTCGCGTGACCTTGCCCGATATCCCGACCCCGACCACGCGGGCGCTCTCGAACTACTATTACCCGACGCCGGCCCATATCGTGGCGGCGGTGCGCCGCACGCTCGGCCTTGCCCATGAGGATCCGTGGGCCGGCATCGAGCCAGCGGACAAGACCTGGGACGTGCCGGACAAGTCGTTTACCGGACCGTTTTGATGCTCAGCTTCGACCCGCGCTTTTGGAGCAATCGCCGGGTCTTGCTCACCGGCCATACCGGATTCAAGGGTTCGTGGCTGGCGTTGTGGCTGGCCGGACTGGGGGCGCGCGTCACCGGGCTTTCGCTCCCGCCCCCGCATACCGATCCGAGCCTCTTCGATCTCTGCGTCCGCGGGCATTGCCGCGACGTGTTCGGCGACATTGCGGAACCCGCGCTGGTCGCGCGCACGCTGGCGGATTGCGAACCGGAAATCGTCATCCACATGGCGGCTCAGGCGCTGGTGCGGCCGTCCTATGCCGACCCGCTGCGAACCTACGCCACCAATGTAATGGGAACCGCCAACTTGCTGCAGGCGGTGCGCTCGACTGCAAGCGTGCGCGCGGTCGTGGTGGTCACGAGCGACAAGGTCTACGAGAACGACGGCAGCGGGCGGCCCTTCACCGAGGACGATCGGCTCGGCGGCCATGATCCTTACAGCAATTCCAAGGCCTGCGCCGAGCTCGTCACCGATTCGTTTCGCCGCTGCTTTTTCGATGGCGGCTGCCGCGTAGCGACCGCGCGGGCGGGCAACGTCATCGGCGGCGGCGATTGGTCGCCGTTCCGGGTCGTGCACGACATCGTCAGGGCCTACGAGGCGGGGTCGCCGGTGGCCCTGCGCTACCCCCAGGCGGTGCGGCCCTGGCAGCATGTGCTCGATCCGCTGGCGGGCTATCTGATGCTTGCGCAGGCGATCGTCGCCGATCCGAACGGCGCGCCGGCTGCGCTCAACTTCGC
Source organism: Xanthobacteraceae bacterium (assembly GCA_036555745.1). GTDB lineage: Bacteria > Pseudomonadota > Alphaproteobacteria > Rhizobiales > Xanthobacteraceae > VAZQ01. The sequence goes on from DATBKV010000206.1 coordinate 2,579, forward strand.
GCCGGACACGCACAGCTTCCGCTCGGTCGCCGAATTGGTGCAGGCGTTCAGCGCGCGCTGGGGTGGGCGCCCGGGCTGGCAGCTCGACACCGGAGAGCATCCGCACGAGGCCTCGCTGCTCACCCTCGACGCCACGCGCGCCCGTGCGATCCTGGGGTGGCGGCCGGTGCTGTCGTTCGACGAGGCGCTGACCTGGACGGCGGATTGGTACCGCGCATTCTGGGACGAAGCGGATATCGGTGCCTTCACGCGGCGGCAGATCGAGGTGTTTGCCGACCGGATCCCGCGGTCGGCGGGCGAGCGCATGGCGGTGCGGGGCACGGCATGAAAGTGGTCATCCTCGCCGGCGGCTTCGGCACCCGGCTGGCCGAAGAGACGACCGCCATCCCCAAGCCGATGGTGCAGATCGGCCAGCATCCCATTCTCTGGCACATCATGCAGTTCTACGCCTCCTACGGGTTGGCGGAGTTCGTGGTGGCACTCGGCTACAAGGCCGATGTGGTGAAGAACTTCTTCCTGCAGTTCGCCGACATGGCGAGCGATCTCACCATCGATCTCGGCGCCGGCACGGTGGAACGGCGCCGGCGCCAGCAGGAGCGCTGGAAGATTCACCTTATCGATACCGGCCTCGACACGCTCACCGGCGGGCGCGTCCGCCGCCTGGCGCCGCTGATCCGCGACGCGACCTTCATGCTGACCTATGGCGACGGCGTGTCGGACGTGCCGCTCGATCGCTTGCTGGAGTTTCACAAGCGGCACGGCAGGCTGGCGACCGTGACCGCGGTGCCGGCGCTGGCGCGCTTCGGCAACATCATCTTCGACGGGGACAAAGTGGTCGATTTCGCCGAAAAGCGCGCGAGCGAAATCGCCTGGATCAACGGCGGCTTCATGGTGATGGAGCCCGGGGTGCTCGACTATCTGAACAAGGACGACGAGGTGCTCGAGGTCGACCTGCTGGAGCGGCTGACCACCGACGGGCAGCTCGCCGGCTACCGCCACCAGGGCTTCTGGCAGTGCATGGACACGCTGCGCGACAAGCAAGGACTCGAGCGGCTGTGGCAGTCCGGAACGCCGCCTTGGAAGCGCTGGTGAGCGGGATGGGCGCGGCGCGGTCGGAGCCTGGCCGCCCGCCCGCATGTCGATCTTGCGGCAACGCCGAGCTCATGCGCGTGCTCGACCTCGGACGCGTGCCGCTCGCTAATGCGCTGCTGACCGCGCAACAACTGGAAGAGCCCGAGGATCGGTTTCCGCTGGAGCTTTATTTCTGTCCGCGATGCGCGTTGGTCCAGATCGGCGAGACGGTGCCGCCGGAACGGCTGTTTCGCGATTACGCCTATGCCTCCTCGTTCTCCGACACGATGGTGGCGCATGCGCGCGCGCTGGTCGAGGCGCTGATCTCCCGGCGGCGGCTCGGGCCGGCGAGCCTGGTCGTGGAGGTAGCGAGCAACGACGGCTATCTGCTGCAGTTCTACAAGCAGCGTGGCGTGCCGGTGCTTGGCATCGAGCCCGCCGCCAACATCGCCGAGCTCGCAATCAACACCAAAGGCATAGCGACGCTGGTCGAGTTCTTCGACGACGAGCTGGCCGCGCGGCTCGCGGCGCAAGGACAGCTCGCCGACGTCGTGCACGCGCACAACGTCTTTGCCCACGTTCCCGATCCCAACCGGTTCGTCGCCGGACTAAAGCGCCTGCTCAAGCCCGCCGGCGTCGCTGTGGTCGAGGCGCCCTATGTCCGCGAACTCATCGCCAAGCTCGAGTTCGACACCATCTATCACGAGCATTTCAGCTACTACTCGCTGAGCGCGGTGGAGGCGCTGTGCCGCCGGCACGGACTGATGGTCTGCGACGTCGAGCTCGTGGCCATCCATGGCGGCTCGCTGCGGCTGTTCATCGCGCATGCCGGAGGCGCAGCATCGGCGCAGGTCGGCGCACTGCTGGCCGAGGAAAAGTCCAAGGGCCTGCTCGGCTTCGACTACTATCGCGACTTCGGCGTTCGGGTGAGCGGCTTAAAGCAGCAATTGCTGTCGCTGTTGCTGCGCCTGAAGGCGGAAGGCCGCCGCATCGCCGCTTACGGCGCGTCTGCCAAGGGCAGCACCTTGATGAATGCCTTCGGCATCGACGGGCGGCTGATCGAATTCGTGGTCGACCGCAGCAACCTCAAGCAAGGCCGCTGCACGCCGGGCAATCATCTTCCGATCAAGCCGCCGGAGGCTTTGCTCGAGCGCCGGCCGGACTATGTGCTGCTATTGACCTGGAACTTCGCGGCCGAAATCCTCGCCCAGCAGGCCGAGTTTCGCCGCCGCGGCGGCAAGTTCATTGTGCCAGTTCCCACGGTGGCCGTGGTCTAGCCAGGGTGCGCCGCTGCCGGCGGCAGGGCGCGCTTGGGGGCCTGCCTGCGACGCAATCGGTCGTGGGCTGGTACTTGGTGGCCAGCGGCGATTTCAACGGCGATGGCACCAGTGACTTGATCTGGAAGAACGCAACTAGCGGCGATATCAGCGACTGGCTCGGCTCGAAGAGCGGCGGCTTCGGCTTCGCAGCCACGCCGCCGGCCACCGGATGGAGCCTGATCGCCACGGCGATTTCAACGGCGACGGCATCCAGGATCTGGTGTGGCAGAATCAGTCGACCGGCGCGACTAGCGAATGGCTGATGTCGGCCAATGGCGGTGCGGCGAGCTTTCCAGGCACCCCAGCAGCGAACGATCCGACGCTGACAACGGCATCCGCAGGTGCTGCTGGCGTCGGGCCCCCTGGCGGCGCCGCTCCCCCTCCGCCGGATTCCGGCACGCCCGCTGCCGATGCGGGGGGCCCGCCCGATCCTCTACACAGCGTCAGCTCTGACAGCCTGTTTGCGACAACACACCACGCCGCCGACATTCCGATAGTGTGAGGCCTGCTGTGGCTGATCGCTCGATCCGGATTCGAGCGTGTTTGCAAACGACGTAACGGTTATCTGGGCTTGCGCGCGACCGTGGCGATGTTGCCGAGCTTGATCCCGACCAATGGGGTGGCGCCCGTTGGGACGAAGCCGTCGGGCAGGCCGAAAACCGTCAGCGCCGCGCGGACCAGATAGGGCAGGGGAAAATAGTTGGTGGTCCTGATGCTCTCGACCACCTCGAACCCGCTCTTCTCCAGCAGGGTCCCGATTGATCGCCGCGAGAACAGCTGCGGATGCTGCAACGTGCAGGGCGGCCATCGCCGCCCCAGCGCGCGCGCCAGCGGCGATGCGCAGTCGTGGGTCACGATGAAGATGATGCCGCCCGGCTCCATGGTGGCTCGGATCTCGCGCAAAAATTGGGCCGGTTGCAGCAGATGATCGAGCACGTGGATCATGACGGCGGTCGACACGCTTGCCGACGGGAGGTCGGTAGCGCGGAAGCTTCCGGTGCTGATGCTGTGCCGGCGTCCGCGAAAACTGTCGGCCAGGGCCTGATGCACGTTGCGATTCGGCTCATACAGCCAGAAGTGCTCAAATGCAGCCAGTTTGGCAAACGAGGACGCAAACAGGCCGATGTCCGGGCCGATCTCCAGGAAATCGCCCGCCATCCGGCTGTGGCGGCGCAGCAGAGCGATATAGTCGGTCTGCGTGCGCTGGCGGGCCGGCAGGGGAAGATAGAACATGTTCTCGGCTTGGCGCCCGTAAAGCCCGTCGAGCTGGCTTTGCCGGTAATAGGTCGGGCAAAACATCGCGCTGCAATTGGGGCACTCGAAATAGGTGAAGAAGACCCGCGCCTGCGTGTAACCCGAAATGAAATCCGTGTGCCGTTCGGCGTCCAGCGTCTCCGCCGGGGGCGAGGATGCAATCCGCGCTCTCGCCTGCGCGGCCGGCCCACCGCAGCAAGGGCAGGAGTCGACGCGCAGGTACCCGTGCGCCGATTCGCCCTCCTGCGGAAGCTGGCCCTCGTCCATGGCTCCTGCCGATGCGCTGTGCGCCTCACGCTCTCGGACTTGGTTCATGATGCGACGGCAATCCCCGTGGTGGCCGCCGCATCAATGGACATCCCGGCTTGGGTTGTAAAGCCGGTTTGCTCCGAGGGGGGCGGCCGCGTCAATGTGCGCGCGGGCAGCGGGCCGGCGCCACTCCGGGCCGCGGTGGACTGCCACGCGCCCGCACAAATGTGAGACAAAATGTAAAGAAGTACGCGTTGGTGAAATCTTGATTGTAGCCAGCGGCGACAGGCATGCGGGCCATAAAGTGCAGCATGGCAATGGATAACATCACGAATTTATTACGAGCGCTCCGCGGTCGGACCGGCCTAGCGCTGGTGTCAGCGCGGCACTGGCCGACGGTTGGTACGCAAACTCCGCCAAGTTCCAGGGCGAGTTCGAGCGCGCTTTCGCGGCTGCGACCGTGCGGCGCTACGCCGTCGCGTTGCCATCGTGCACCGCAGGACTACACCTCGCGTTGGTGGCGCTCGGAGTCGGGCCAGGCGCGATGAGGTCGTGGTTCCCGACGTCACCTGGATCGCCAGCGCGGCGCCGGTGAGCTATCTGGGCGCGAGTCCGGTGTTCGCCGATTTCGACGCCGCGAGCTGGTGCGTGAGCGTCGACAGCATCGCGGCGGTGCTCACTCCCCGCACCAAGGCCGTGATCGTGGTCGATCTCTACGGCAACTTGCCCGATTTGATCCGATCCTGCAATTGTGCGGCGAGCGCAACATTGCGGTCATCGAGGACGCCGCGGAGGCGGTGGGGGCGACCTACAGGGGTCGTCCGGCGGCCTCACTCGGGCAATTCAGCGCATTTAGTTTCCATGGATCGAAGACTCTCACCACCGGGGAAGGCGGCATCCTGCTGCTCGATGATGCCGAGGCCTACAAGCGCTACCTGGTGCTGCGCGATCATGGCCGTGCACCCGGCGACGTCATGTATTGGAGCCATGTCATCGGCCACAAATACCGGATGTCCTCGATGCAGGCCGCGCTCGGCTTGGCGCAGCTCGAGCGCCTGCCGCAGCTGATCGAGCGCAAGCGCGCGATTTTCGACTGGTACCGCCACGCGCTGGCGGATGTCGACGGCGTCATGCTCAACGGCGAAGCGGCCGATGTCTTCAACACCTACTGGATGGTCACCGTCGTGCTCGATCCGAAGCTCGGGCGGACGAAGGAGAAGATCGTCCCGGCCCTGCGCGCGCTCGATATCGATTGCCGTCCCTTCTTTATCCGCTCAGCATGCTGCCCGCCTACGCCTCCCTGTCCGCTGCCGCGGCGGCGCGTGCGCGCAATGCGGTCTCGTACGCGATATCGCCCTACGGGATCAATCTGCCAAGCGCGCTGTCCCTGACCGAGGAGCAGGTCGCCTCGGTGGCCGCCGCGCTCAAGGCGCTCCTGCGCGGCGGATGATTGCGCGACCTATGCTGGCGATGATGATGCGACCTGGTCTCGCTTCCTGCAGGCTGCGGTTCCGACGACCGCGGCCGAAACGCCGTTGCTGTGATCGGGCCGCGAGGGCCTGATGTCACACAGCGCAAAGGCAATTCCTTGCCACAGCTCAAGCGCGACGGGCGGGGCGGTCAGGTGCGCCGGTAGATTCGTTCGAAGAATCCGGGATTGATCAGGTCGAAGCGTTGCTCGCTTGCCGCCCATCCTGCGGGAACCGGATAGTCGTCCTTGCCGATGACCAGCTTGTCGATCGGATTCACGTAATCCTTCTGCTGTTTCAGATAGAGTGCGGATTTGGCGGTTCTTCCCATCTCGGCCAAGTAATGGCCAATCTGGTCGCGCCGCATCTCGTGCACGGAGCTGATGGTGGCGAAGAGGTCGAAATATCCGGGAGGGAATTTGGCCAGCTGATTGGGGGTGAAGAACGCGATATCCGCCTGCGACAGCTCGAT
>DATBKV010000207.1:0-8845 GCA_036555745.1 Xanthobacteraceae bacterium
GGAGGGGCGCTGGGGTCTTCCGTCGGCCCGTCGGGGAAGATCGAGTTGCGGTAATCGGTGAGGACGGACGCAGCGTCCTTGCCGTCGTAGGCGAAGCCCGGAGAGTAGATCTCGTCGAACGACATGGCACGCGTATGCTCGCGCAGCTTCGTGGTCTCCGTGGGCGTGAAGCCGCCGCGCTTGTAGAGCACGGTCGCCGTCGACAAATAGCTCGAGGCTACGAAGAAGCGGCCGGCGATGGCGCCCCCGTCGAGCCGGCGCGCCGCCTCCGCCATGGTGGCGTAGAGCTTGAGCACCGACTTCGGGGGCTCCTCCTTGTTCCACAGCGTCACGGAGAGAATGCCGCCGTCCCTGAGCGCGCGCATGTAGCTCTGCATCGCCTCGCGCGTATAGGAGAACTTCTCGACGATGGCGAAGCCGCCCGGGCTCGACAGCCCGGCCGAGTCCGCGAGGCTGAGATCGATGACGTCGTAGCGCTCGGCGGTATGGGCGAGATAGAGCCGGCCGTCATAGTCGACGACGTGCACCTTGGGATGGTGCAGCACGTCGCCGGTGAAATCGCGCAGCCCCTTGTCGGTGCGGAAGGCCGCGAGCACCGCGGGATTGCCCTCCGCCACGGTGACGCTCGCCGAATTCATCCGCAGCGCCACCGAGGTCGAGATGCCGCCGCCGAACTGCACCACGAAGGTGTCGGGCGCCTGCTTCATCAGATAGGGGTAGGCCATCGGCAGGAAGCGGTAGTAGGCCGTCTGCTCCGGCGGCAGGTCGCGGATGATGCCGCTCGGCCCCTCGCCGTCGATGTACATGCCGAGATAGGCGTTGTCGGGCATCTTCGGCAGGTTGAACGCCGTGTTGTCGGAGAGCCCGGGTGCGAAGTGCAGGTACGAGCTGGAATAGACCTCGAGATATCCGAACGGCGAGGCGCGCGCATAGACGCGCTGACTGTCGGGGAATTTGCGTGCATAGGCCACGCCCTTGTAGTCGGACACCGCGAGCTTCGGAATATCGAGGAGCGGCGGCAGCGCGAGATGGGCAGCGAGCGCAACGGCCGCCACGGCCGCAAGCCCGAGCGCGCCGCGGCGATCGGCGAGGGCGGAGAACCATGCCACGGCGCCCAGGAACCACAGGAGGAGCGGCACGATGATGAGGTTCGGCGGCGCCAGCAGGTACATCGCCAGCAGCAGCGCGAGCCCGCACAGGCCGGCGCCGGTGAGATCGGCGAAATAGACGCGGCTGAAAACCTTGTTGGCCTTGAGGAACACGGTCCCGAGATAGAAGGCGCCGCAAAGGAACGGGAGCATGTAGAGCAGGAAGTTGCCGGCGAGGCGCCATTTCTGCGCGGGATCGGAGACGAGGAAGATGGCGTTGAACGGGATCTGCTGCGCCAGCAGGTTCGACGCAACCGTGAGCGGCCCGAACAGGAGGAGGGCCGCCGCCGCCACGCCGCGCCAGCGCCGGTCGAACCAGTCCTTGCGAATGCACATGATCGCGCTGGTGAGGCCGAAGCCGAGCATGGCGAGGCTCACCACCAGCGAGCCGAAATGCACCCAGCTCCCGACCGCGAAGATGCGCATGATGCAGATCTGCAGGGCGATCACCGCGCCGGCCTCGAGCCCGACCGCGAGATAGAGCGTGGCCGTCGGCTTGAGGTCGAGATCGAAATCCCGCGGCGCGGGCGGGGGCACGGTCACAGCCATCCCTGCGCGCGGAGTTCAAGCAATTGGTTCGGCAAACGAAACTCTCGCTCAGCGGTGCCGGCGTGATCGCCGTCCGGCCGCAGCGAGCAACACCACGTCAATATGTCGTCCTTGGGGCCGACAGTGGCTGCGTTCCCTAGCGCTGGCGAAGGCAGGCGGCGTCGCTCAGCCGGTCGATGATTCCTCCGGCTCGCTGCGAAAGCCCGCATGCTTCAAGGCTGTGCGTGTTCGAGCGCCGCCGTCTTTCGCTCCAGCCAGAGCATCGGACCGTAAGCGAGGCAGAAACCCAGGAAGGCCACGGCCCACGCGAAGGCTGCCGTTTGCAGCAGCGGCTCGCTCCAACGCGGTTCAAGGGCAGCCCAAATGCGCGCGACGGCGGCGAGCAGCACCGCCGCATAGATCACCTGCGTGGCGAGCGATGCGGTCAGCTCGTGGCCGGTATGTCCGAGGCTCGCTCGGGTCATGACCGCGAGCGTCATGGTCCCGACGCCGCCTACCATCCAGGCATGAATGCCAGCGCTCGCGCGCACCAGATCGAACGAGGCAAGCGCCCCTAGCAAAAAGCCGAGCGGCACGAAGGCATAGCCGACGTGCAAAACGAGCAGCAGGCGCTCGCGCGTCGTGCGCTCGCCGGCCCAGCGCGCCAGCCTCGCCGCCTGGAGTACGCCAGCAACCGCCAGCGCCGCGCCGGTCGCGCCGGTATCGGGGATGCAGACCCAGAACGAAAGCGCGGCAATCCCGATGAGGATCGCGGCCAGGTCGAAGCGCCCGAACGGCGCCGGCAAACGTCCAGGGTTCTCTCGTGCCAGCCAGTTGCGCGTGAAGCTCGGAATGATACGCCCTGCGATCAGCATGAGCAGCGTGACTGCCGCGGCGATGCCCAGCCGCACCGAATACTCGGCCGCTCCGGCGAAACGAACCTCGAGGTGGAACGCAACGTTGCCGGCCGCGAGCACCGCGACGATCGTGACGATCTTGAGATTGCGCCAATTTCGTCCGACGACGATCTCGCGCGCGGCGGCCGCGGCGATCATGACGAGGAAGGCGCAATCGACAAGCGCCGCTGGCAGCCAGCCGGTGAGGGCGGATACGGCGACTGCCACGCGGCCAGCTGCCCAAGTTACGATGAGCACCAGCAGCGGCGCACCCTGGATCGGCAGGCGTCCAGTCCAATTGGGGATCGCGGTCAACAGAAATCCCGTCATGACGGCAGGCAGGTAGCCGTACAGCATCTCGTGCACGTGCCAGTCACGGGGCGGGAAGATCGTGGGTACTGAGATTTCGCCATGGAGCACCGGCAGCCAAACCAGGACTTCGAGGCCGGCGTAAAGCGCGCCGAACAGAAAGAACGGCCTGAAGCCGTACGAGAGAATGACGGGGCCGCCGTAGGCGCGCAGGCGAGGAATCGGTGCCATCGTTGCAGTTGGAACGGTGCCTGGCAAAGTGACTTCCGGACGATTCACTACTGCGTCTGAGGTTCCATCGACAACCTGGCCCATCGCCTGTTGCGGCGTGTCTCGCTCTTGCGATGAGTTGGAACCTGCCTTGGCCGCGCACCCACGTCCATGGGCAGCTGCCCCGCCGCCGGCCCGCCTTTCGTGATGCGGCGCGTCGGCGCAGCGCCATCACGCGGGTGATCCGCGTCGCGAAATGCGCTAAAGACGCTCCCAGGCAGACGTGCACCATCGCCGACAAGTTCTCGGAGGATATCGCCATGGCCAAAAGCTTGAAACAGGTAACGGTCGCCCCCAAAGGCATGGGGCTCAACGATTTCGTCGCGCAGCAGGAGGGCTTCTTCGCCGCCGAAGGTCTCGAGGTGGAGTTCGACTGGAAGACCTTCCGCGGCACCCAGTCGAGCTGGGAGAATCTCTCCTATTTCGATCGCCCGCAGGACAAACCCTATGCCGAGGGCCGCGACGTGATCCAGGGCGCCTGCGCCTGGGGCAGCATCTGCAACGCCAGCGCCGGGATGGGCCGCTTCGTGGCCAATGCCTACGGCGTCTCGCCGTGGGCCATCTTCGTGCGGACGGACTCCAAAATCCGCAAGCCCGAGGACCTCAAGGACGTACCGGTGTCGGTCGGCATGCGCGCTGGCAGCCACTTTAACGTGCCTTATCGGCTGGAGAAATTTTTGCCGCTCGCGCACATCAAGACCGTCAATACCGGCGGCTTCGGCGCCCGCCTCAAGGCGCTGATCGACGGCGAGGTCGAGGCCGCGAGCCTGTTGCCGCCGCAGATCGCCATGGCCGAGCAGCTCGGCCTGCGCAAGATCATCGAGGACACCTTCCACACCCTGTGGTGGGTGCCTGAGGATTCCGAGCCCGCGATCGTGCGCGGCTATCTGCGCGCGCTCGACCGCGCCGAGAAGGCACTGGACGCCGATCTCGGCAAATACCTGCCGCTGTGGAAGCTCGCGGTGCCGGCGGAGTTCGAGACCTATCACCCCTGGGATTTCAGCAAATTCGGACGCGGCGAGCGCTTCGTCTACCAGCCGATCCCGCGCGCCGAGTTCGAGGAGGTGATGGATCAGGTCAAGCGTTGGGGCCTCGACCAGTACCTCAAGGATCGCAGCTACGAAAATTTGAGCTATCCGGTCACGGCCTGAACGCGCTGCGGTGGATCGAGGCGGTGGTGGCCCGGTGCGCCCGCATCGCATTCGCCCAGGGCGCGCCCTGTCGCGCCGCCGTGGCAGGACCTTAGTCTAGGGAAGCCGGGGTAAGCTATGCTGTGCTCGCCCGCGTCGCTGCGCGGGCCAGCTGCTGTTGCGCGCCCGGTTAGGTGCCGACCGCGTCGGCGACGCACTTCTTCATGTGGCTGGCCTTGGCTGCGCCGGCGAGGTTCTGGGCCTTGGAATCCGCCTCGCAGCTGGTCGTGGCGTCCTTCTCGCACTTGGTCATGAAGCTCTTGAGCGCGGCGCCGGCGAGCTTCTTGTCTGCGGCCTCGGATTTGCAGGTTGCAAACGCGGGTGCCGACGAGACCAGGCAGACGGCGAGTGCCAATGCGATCTTTTTCATGCTCTCCTCCCGTTAGGACCAGGCAAGAACGAGCGCTCACGACTTTAGTTCAAGCGCCGATGCCCGAAAAGCGTCTTTGCGCGGGTTGGTTCGCCGCACGAGCTGTGATTAGGTGGTGCGCGCCGTTGCATGCAGGTCGTCGATGAAGAACATCAATCCAAATCCTTTCACTTCGCGGCCGGAGATCGAGGGCACCTTCGGCGTCGTCAGCTCGACCCATTGGATCGGCACCGCCGTCGGCATGGCGGTGTTGGAGAAGGGCGGCAACGCCTTCGACGCCGCGGTCGCCACCGCCTTTACGCTGCAGGTGGTCGAGCCCCATCTCAACGGGCCGGGCGGCGACGTGCCGGTGATCGTCAACGCGGTGCGCAGCGGCAAGACCGAGGTGATCTGCGGCCAGGGCCCGGCGCCGGCCAACGCCACCATCGCGCATTACCGCAGCCTTGGTCTCGACATGGTCCCGGGCACCGGGCTGCTCGCCGCCTGCGTGCCGGGAATGTTCGATGCCTGGATGCTGCTGCTGCGCGACTACGGGACCATGCGGCTCGCCGACGTGCTCGCGCCCGCGATCTACTACGCGCGCGAAGGGCACCCCCTGGTCGAGCGCGCACACGCCACCATCGCGACGGTGGAGGAGCTGTTCCGCAAATACTGGCCGACCTCGGCCGCGGTCTATCTGCCCGGCGGCAAGCTGCCGGAGACCGGAGCGCTGTTCGCCAACCCGACGCTGGCCGATACCTATGCCCGCGTGCTGCGCGAGGCCGAGGGCGCCGGCGGCGATCGCGTGCGGCAGATCGAGGTGGCGCGCCAGACCTGGTCGCAAGGCTTCGTCGCCGAGGCGATCGACCGCTTCTGCCGCACCCAGGCGGTGATGGACACCAGCGGCGAGCCGCACCGCGGCGTGCTCACCGGCGACGACATGGGGCGCTGGCACGCCCACGTTGAGGCGCCGCTCACCTACGAGTACGGCCGCTACACCGTCTGCAAGCCGGGGCCGTGGGCGCAGGGCCCGGTGATGCTGCAGCAGCTCGCTTTGCTCAAGGGCTTCGATTTCGAAGACGCCGATCCCGCGAGCGCGGAGTTCGTCCACCTGCTGGTGGAATGCTCGAAGCTCGCCTACGCCGACCGCGAGAAGTTCTACGGCGATCCCGACTTCGTCGAGGTGCCGATGGCGACCTTGCTCTCGGACGCCTACAACGACGCGCGCCGGAAGCTCGTGGGCGAGCACGCCTCGCTCGAATTGCGTCCCGGCTCGGTCAAGGGCTTCGGCGCGGTCGTGCAGCTGCGGCGCGAGGACGGGCCGCGCCGTGCCGTCGGCGGCATGGGCGCAGGCGAGCCGACCGTCGGCCGCATCGGCGAGATGCGCGGCGACACCGTACATTTCGACGTCATCGACCAGGCCGGCAACATGGTGTCGGCGACGCCGTCAGGCGGATGGCTGCAGTCCTCGCCGGTGATCCCCGAGCTCGGCTTCGGGCTGGGCACGCGCGCGCAGATGTTCTGGCTGGAGGAGGGCCATCCCGCCGCGCTCGCGCCCGGCAAGCGGCCGCGCACCACCTTGTCGCCCACGCTCGCGCTGCGCGACGGAGAGCCCTACCTCGCCTGGGGCTCGCCTGGCGGCGACCAGCAGGACCAATGGACCACGCAACTGTTCATGCGCCACGTCCACGGCGCCATGAACTTGCAGGAGGCGATCGACGCGCCGGCTTGGCACTCCGAGCATTTCCCGATCTCGTTCTGGCCGCGCACGGCGCGGCCGGGCGTGCTTGTGGTCGAGCGCCGGCTGCCGGCGGCGACGGTGCAGGAGCTCGAGCGCCGCGGCCACAAGGTCGAGGTCGATGCCGACTGGTGCGAGGGGCGGCTCACCGCTGCCGCGCGGGTCGGCCGCCGCCGGCGCGCCGCCGCCAATCCGCGCGGCATGCAGGCCTACGCCGCGGGGCGGTGACGTCAAAGAAGCCCGTCGCACCTGACTGATGCGACGGGCCCTCGTCAGGCTACGTGAAGGCGGGTGCTAGACTTGTTGTTGGAGCATGATCTTTTCCGAAAACCGGTACCCACTTTTCGGATCATGCTCTAGTCCAGCGGCTCCACCTTGACCAACGCGGCGCCGTGATTGCTCCCGGTCCAGAAGGTGACGGGCGTGGTCGAATTGTCGATGAACACGCTGCGCATGTTGGTTTCGCGCGGCAGCAGATATTGGACGGCCGCGCCGGTCTTGGGATCGAGCCGCACGGCGCGGTCGGTGTGCATGCCGCCGGTCCAGATCTCGCCGTTCCTGTCGACGGTGGCGCGATAGGGATAGGTGTAGGGCGGCACCGGCCATTCCGTCGCCTTCACCGCCTTGGTGTCGAACAGCGCGACCTTGTTGCCGCGATATTCGGTGACCAGGATGCGGTCATGGTCGTCGATCGTCATCCGCCGTGCCCGCGCATTGGCGGTGGGAAGGATGTGCCACGTGACTTCGCCGGTCTTGGCGTCGATCTTTCCGATATGGCCCTTCACGAACTCGGCCATCCATAGGTTGTTCTGGGAGTCGGAGATCACCTGATAGATCGAGTGCCGTTCGCCGCTCAGCGCCTTGAGCGGCTGGAAGCGCTCCCATTTGCCGCTGGCGAGATCGAGACGGAATACCTCCTGGGTGCCGACGCTCTTGGTCCACACCTTGCCGTCGACGTCGTGGCGAAGCCCAACGAAGTTCAGCTGTACGCGGACGTCGTTATATTCGGGGGCCAGCGGGTAGTATTTGATCTCGCCGGTCTTGGGGTCGAGATTTCCCAGCGCACCCTGGAACATGGTGTCGAACCAGAGCGTGCCCTGCTTGTCGAAGTCGAGCGAGAGATTGCCGACCGGAGCGCCGGGCTTGAACTCCTTGACCGAATATTCGGTGAGCTTGAGCGTCTTCGGATCGAACTTGGAGATGAAGAGCTCGCCGAAATCGGAGTACCAGACCGCTCCCTGCGCGTCGACGATGACGTCGTGCGGCTCGGTGGTGGGACGCGGCAGATCGTATTCGGTGACGATGACGTGGGTCGCGCGGCCGGTCGGGCGCGGCAGGGTCTTGAGCGGATACTCCCACTGCGAGACCTCGCTGAGATTGATGCTGGCGAGGTATTCCGCCTGCTTGCGATATTGCTCGGGGGTGCCCGAGCGCGCGGGGTCGAGCATGCGTTGCGGCTTGATCGGCTGGCTCACCGGCCCGTACCCGCTCATGCGGGCTATCACCTGCGTCCATTCGTCGGCGTCGTGAGTCGAGCGCACGATGCGCTCGAGCGTGTGGCAGCCCACGCAGTTGAGCAGGAAGGATTTCTGCTCCTCGGTGCCGGGCATGCTCATCATCCATTCGGCATTGCTCATCTGCGCCGCCAGATTCCTGGCCTTGCGCAGCTTGAGGTCGACGGTGGCGGTCTGCTCGTCGGCGACGTCCGCCGTGGCCGGAGTGGCGAGATCGTAGCCGATCGCGCGGATCTTGAGCGTGTATTTGCCGGCGCTCAGACGATTGGCGGGAAAGGCATAGCGGCCCTGCGCGTCACTCACCACGCTGACGGTGACGATCGAGCCGGCCTTCTTGGCGCTGACCACCACCCCTTCCATCGCGCCTTCGGCGTCGGAGGTGACATGCCCGGTGAGCGCCGTCGGCGCCGGGCTTTGCGCCCGCACCAAATGTGCTGCCGGCAGCAGCATTACGGCCACGCCGGCGCACACGCCCAGCAATAGACGTTTGGTTCGCATCGATCTCTCCCTAGGAATTGGGTCGCATTTCAGCACGCGCTTCCCACTTGTTTTGATCGTAGAATGCATGCTCGACCGAATCCAGTGGGTTCCAACGGTCGCGAAGGCGTTTTGTCCGCCCGCTCGGCGCGCGGCAGGAGCCACGGCTTTCGTCCTCATCTATAAGCATACTCGGTCATCGCGGCCGGTATCGCTCGTCGCCGCATCGCGTCACGATTACCCGATCGCCAGTACTGACTTACCGAGAAGGGACGCAAAGCCATGAACGGCGCCGCGCTCGTTGCCGAAATCCTCAAGCGCGAGGGAACGGAATTCCTCGCCTGCTATCCGCGCAATCCCTTGATCGAAGCGTGCGCCGCGCTCGACATCCGCCCTATCCTGTGCCGGCAGGAGCGTGTCGGCGTC
>DATBKV010000208.1:0-3466 GCA_036555745.1 Xanthobacteraceae bacterium
GATGCCGTGCAGGGTCTGGATGTCCTGCCGGGTCGGCTGCATGCGCGCGAAGATGTTGCGCAGGTTGACCAGCATGGTCGCGCGCTTGTCGAGCGGCCGAAAGTATTCGATGAGGTCGAGCTGGCGTTCGAGATGGGCGAAAAAGGCCTGCACCTGCTCCTTGCCCGCGAGCTCGGATCTCTGCGGCATGGCGAAGGGCAGTGCGCCGCCGGAGGCCTGCTTGAACCACTCGTAGGCGACGAGCGCGACCGCCTGCGCGAGATTGAGCGAGGCGAACGCGGGATTGACGGGAAAGGTGACGATGCGATCGGCGAGCGCGACCTCGTGGTTCTCGAGGCCGTAGCGCTCGCGCCCGAACAGCACCGCGGCATTCTCGCCGGCGGCGACGTGGGGGCCGAGAAAGCTGGCCGCCGCGTCCGGGCCGATCACCGGCTTGGCCTGGTCGTGGGCGCGCGCCGTGGTCGCGAGCACGACGGTGCAATCGGCGATCGCCGCCTCCACGCTCTGGTAGAGCACGGTCGCCTCGAGCACGCGGTCGGCGCCCGAGGCCGCGCGGCGCGCGTGAATATTGGGCCAGCCGTCGCGCGGCTTGACCAGGCGCAGGCGCGCGAGCCCGAAATTGGCCATGACGCGGGCGGCGGCGCCGATATTCTCGCCGAGCTGGGGCTCGACCAGCACGATGATCGGCCCCGCCGTCTCGATCCAGTTCCTGGTCTTGTCGGTTCCGGCGCCCGGCATCGCCTAGTACACCAGCAGGTCATCGGTGCCGGCGCGAGCGGCAATGCTCGCGACCGGCGCCGGCGGGTCGCGGCGTCCGAGGCTGTGGACCACGGTGTAATGGCGCGCAAGCCGCGCGGCCAATTGCTCCCTTGCGGCGGCGCTGTAGTGGCTCGGCTTGAACTCGAACGCGATCGGGACCGAGCGCGCAATGAGCGCGTCCAATCCGTCGAGCACTTGCAGCTCGTAGCCTTCGACGTCGACCCACACGAGCCCGATCTTGTCCGGCGTGATGCCGAGCGCGTGCAACTCGTCCTCGACCCGCACCACCGGCACCTTCAGCCACCCTTGGCCATCGACCGAAGGCGGCACATCGATGGCATGGGCTCCGGTATTGCGGGGGTGAAGATGGAGCACGCCCGAGCCCGGCGCGGCGCCGGCGGCCTTGCGCACCACGACGACGGCATCGGCAAGGGCGTTCACCGCGAGGTTCTTGTCGAGCAACGCGGCATTGCGCGGCTCCGGCTCGAACGCGACAGCGCGCGCGAAGCGGCCGCTGCGCAACGCGTAGATGGTGTGAGTGCCGATATGGGCGCCGACATCCACGAACACGGCATCCGCAGGCAGGCGGCCGGCTGCGGAGAGCACCTCGATTGCCGCGTCGATCTCGCGCCGCTGCCAGCCGCCGTGCCACATCAGCCAGCTGCCGACCACGCGGTCGCTCGGGTCGACGAAGAAGCGCACGTCGCCGAGTTCGCACAGCACCAGATGGCCGCGCGCGGCGAGCGCACCCATGACGATCTCGCGCATCACCGGCCAGCCGACCAGGACCGGCTCGAGCAGGGCGCGCCGCAACGCACGCCGGCGGCGGCCGTAGGCCGCCCGGATGTCGCGCCAAGTTGGCATCTTCGACCGCATCCTTTTTCCGCGCCGACCAAAGTTACCATGCTCCGCGCCGCATAGCGGCATCGCGCTCCCGCGCGGCGTGCGGATGCGCTTCGGCCTCAATGTTTTGCCCTTGCAGGATCGGTCCGGCCGCGCCATAAGGCCGGCCAATTGCCCGCCCGCTTCTCCCTTCCTGCGCCTTTTGCAAAGGTTACCAATGGCGAAGATCAAGGTCCGCAACCCGGTCGTCGAGATGGACGGCGACGAGATGACCCGCATCATCTGGCATCTCATCAAGCAGAAGCTGATCCATCCCTATCTCGATGTCGAGCTGCTGTACTATGACCTCAGCATCCAGAAGCGCGACGAGACGCGCGACCGCATCACGGTCGAGGCGGCGGAAGCGATCAAGAAGGTCGGCGTCGGCGTCAAATGCGCCACCATCACCCCGGATGAGGCGCGGGTAAAAGAGTTCAACCTTCAGGAAATGTACCGCTCGCCCAACGGCACCATCCGCAACATCCTGGGCGGCGTCATCTTCCGCGAACCCATCATCTGCAAGAACGTCCCGCGCCTGGTGCCGGGCTGGACCAAGCCGATCATCATCGGCCGCCATGCCTACGGCGACCAGTACCGCGCCACCGATTTCAAGGTCCCGGGCAAGGGCAAGCTCACGCTCTCGTTCGTGGGCGACGACGGCACCCGGATCGAGCGCGAGGTGTTCCGCTTTCCCGGCAGCGGCGTTGCCATGGCGATGTACAATCTCGACGACTCGATCCGCGACTTCGCGCGCGCCTCGCTCAATTACGGGCTGCAGCGCGGCTACCCGGTCTATCTCTCGACCAAGAACACCATCGTCAAGGTGTACGACGGCCGCTTCAAGGACATCTTCCAGGAAATCTACGACAAGGAATTCAAGGCCGAGTTCGAGAAGAAAGGGATCTTCTACGAGCACCGGCTGATCGACGACATGGTGGCGGCGGCGCTGAAATGGTCGGGCGGCTACGTGTGGGCCTGCAAGAACTACGACGGCGACGTGCAGTCCGACACGGTGGCGCAGGGCTACGGCTCGCTCGGCCTGATGACCTCGGTGCTGATGACCCCCGACGGCAAGGTGGTCGAGGCCGAGGCCGCGCACGGGACGGTGACCCGGCACTACCGCCAGCACCAGAAGGGCGAGCAGACCTCGACCAACTCGGTGGCCTCGATCTTCGCCTGGACGCGCGGGCTCGCGCACCGGGCCAAGCTCGACGGCAATGCCGAGCTCGCGCGCTTCGCGCAGACCCTGGAGAAGGTCACCGTCGGCACGGTCGAAGCGGGCTACATGACCAAGGATCTGGCGCTGCTGGTGGGCGCCGACCAGAAATGGCTCTCCACCACCGGCTTCCTCGACAAGGTCGACGAGAACCTCAAGCGCGCGATGGCGATCCCGGCTGCATCGGCGGCGCAGGCGTGAGCTGCGGCGGATGATGGGGAGTCCCTGGTCCAAGGGGACTCCCTGGCGATTGCTCTGGCGCGACTGCTGCCCGCGCCGCGGACCAGCAATCGATCTCGGTGTCACCCGCGACAGCGGCTGATCCACTATTCCAGAGACGGAGAAGCCGGATGCATCGTCGTCCGCGCGGTCGGCGGTGACCGGATGCCCCGCCTGCCCGGGCATGACAATCGAGATTGTGGCGCCCCCTTCGAGCCGGATCGCGGTCGGCGCCGAGCCGCGCACCCCGATGGGTTTCGCTGCGCTCAACCCACCCCTACACGTGATCACCCGCCGGCGAGCACGCCCTCGATGGCCTTGAGCGCGGCCTCGGCCTTGCTGCCGTCGGGGCCGCCGGCCTGCGCCATGTCGGGCCGCCCGCCGCCGCCC
>DATBKV010000209.1:0-8419 GCA_036555745.1 Xanthobacteraceae bacterium
GGAATGGGGCGAGGGCGGTGTGGCAAGCTCGATTGAGCGCGCCGAGGTGGTGAGCTGCAGCGAGGCGTCGTGGCGCATGCTCGGGCTCTCCTTCGCCGGATGGAACGCGGCGATCTCAGGCTTGCTCGCCGGCATCGCCGCCTACGGCGCAACGCTGCGGCGCTGATCCCAGTACTTCGTCATTGCCGGGCTTGACCCGGCAATCCATTCCGATGCGTCACAACGGGTCGCGAGGTAACGGCATGGATGCCCGGATCAAGTCCGGGCATGACGGCGGAAATTTTGGACGATCCGGATCCCGGCTTGCGCCGGGATGACGAGCAAGGGGCTTACGGCTCGAGCTCGGTATCCCAATAGAGATAATCGAGCCAGCTCTCGTGCAGATAGTTCGGCGGGAACAGCCGGCCGTTGCGGTGCAGGTGCGCCACGCTGGGCGCAAACGGCATCTGCGCCGGCCACATGCGCGCCTCCTCCATGGTCTTGCTGCCCTTCTGGAGGTTGCAGCAGGAGCAGGCGGCGATGACGTTGATCCAGGTCGTATGCCCGCCGCGCGAGCGCGGCAGCAGGTGATCGAAGGTGAGGTCGTCGCGCGAGCCGCAGTACTGGCAGCAGAACTTGTCGCGCAGAAACACATTGAACCGGGTGAAGGCGGGCTGGGTTGCCGGCTTCACGAAATTCTTCAGCGAGACGACGCTCGGGAGCTTCATCTCGATGCTGGGGCTGCGCACCGCGCGGTCGTACTCGGCGACGATGTTCACCCGCTCGAGAAAAACCGCCTTGATGGCGTCCTGCCAGGACCACAGCGACAGCGGGTAGTAGCTGAGCGGCCGGAAATCGGCGTTCAGCACCAGCGCGGGAAAGCCTGTCGGCGACACATGAACGTTCAAACCTGAGCTCCCGAAAACGGCCCTCGACTCCTTTCGCTGCGAGCGACGGCCAGTCTATAGGGCAGCGTGACCGGATTGTGAAGGCTGCTCCGATAGTTACCGGGGGCTGGAGGCGGCGCACGCGTCTGCAATCCGTAGGGGCGGGTTTTAAACCCGCCCCTACAAGCGGCCGGCGGCTTGCCTGCCGCCGCGCATCCGAGGCTGTTACGCGATCTGCGACAACATTCGGCGCGCGAGCATCTCGACAAATGCCGAGCGCGTGAGCTTGCGCCTGGCAGCTTCCTCGTCGAGGGCTGCCAGGACGCCAGCATCGATCGAGAGGTTTGCTTTCACCGGCTTGCCCGTCTCGCGCACCAGCGGCACCGTAGCAAGTGTTGCGCCGCCCGTGATGGCTTGCGCCACGTCTGAACGGCGACGCAGCTTCTCGATAGGCAGGGGTACGGGCGCTTTCTCGCCCTGCGCCTCCTTGACCTCGACCCAGTCGCGCAAGGCTCCCGCAGCGTTTGCAATGGCTTGCTCGATGGTCTTGCCCATCGCGGTACAGCCCGGCAGATCGGGAAAGACGACGCCGTAAGCCCCCGCCTTGCCGTCAATCAATGCAACATAGCGGGCCATCTTGGCTCCTCCTCGCGAGATAAGCCGCCAGCAGGTCAGATCCAGCCGGCCGCTTTGGCAATCGAGCGTGCCACTCCAGGGGACAACGTCCGGTGACGCGGCACAATGACAACACCCACTTTCCGGGGATGACCATAGACATCATGCTCGCCACCGTGACGAAGAAGGATCCAACCGTCCCGCCCCAACCGGGCAACGACCTTGGCCCGGTTCGTCTCGACGCCCGGCATAGGTTTGTTCGCTCGTATGCGCCTATTTAGGCGCACAATGCACCGCGAGCAAGCGACGTCCTGCCCGGCGGCGGAACGCGCACGGCTAGGCGCGTTCGGCCAGGCGGCGGGCGAGAAACTCGCCGCCGTGGCGCAGCCCCTCCTGGTCGATGCCGTGACCCATGCCGAGCGACATATGCCATTCCGCCGGGACGCCGAGCGCGGCGAGGGCGGCCGCGGACCCGAACAACGCATCGACCGGAATGAGATCGTCGCGATCGCCGTGGATCAGCAGCACCGGCGGGCGCGATTTGATCTCGCCGGCGAGCTGCTCCGGCTTGGCATCGAGCGGCGCCGCCAGCACCCCGGAATAGCCCACGATGGCGAAGGGTGCGCGCCCGCGCCGCAACCCCACATGCAGCGCCATCATGGTGCCCTGGCTGAAGCCGACCAGCGCCAGCGCCGAAGCCGGCAGGCTTCGCCGCGTGAGCTCGGCATCGAGAAACGCCTCGAGCGCGGGCGCAGCCTTGCCGCACCCGCGCCAGCGCTCGTCCGGATCGCGAAAGGTGAGCGAGAACCATTGCCGGCCGGGCGACTGCACGCAGCGCTCAGGGCCATGCGGAGAGACGAAAGCTGCTTGCGGCAGGAGACCCTGCCAGGCGCGGCCGAGCTCGATCAGGTCGTTGCCGTCGGCGCCGTAGCCGTGCAGGAGCGCCACCAGCGCCCGCGCCGGCCCGGTGCGCGGCTCGAGCCGTGGTCCGTCGAGCTCAGCGGGCATTCACCACTCCTCTTTAATGCGTAGGGGCGAGGCATGCCTCGCCCCTACATCCGTACATCGTCTCCGCTACGCCGGCACGGGGTCGCGCCGTTTGACGGCGCGATAGTAATTCCACAGCACATGCGCCGCCACACCGCGCCACGGGCGCCACGGCTCGCCGAGCGCGACCATGTCCCCGGCCGCGGGCCGGCGCCGCAACCCGAAGCCCAGACGCGCGGCCTCCTGCAGAGCGAGGTCGCCTGCGGGCCACGCATCGGCGTGACCGAGACAGAACAGGAGATAGATATCGGCGGTCCACGGGCCGATGCCGTGCAGCGCCGTGAGCGCGGCATGCGCGGCGTCGGCTTCCATGCCGGCGAGCGCCTCGAGGTCGATCGCGCCCTTGGCGATGGCGGCGCCGATCGCCTTCATCGTCTTGATCTTCGGCCGGGACAATCCGAGCCGCGCCAGCCTCGCTGCGCGCGCCTGCCGGATCGCCGCATGGTCGAACGGATCGAACGCGGCGGCGAGCCGCGCCCAGATGGCCGCGGCGCTCGCGGTCGAAAGCTGCTGCGCGCAGATGATGGCGCAGAGGCCGGAAAACCCCGCGGGCCGGCGGCGCAGCGCCGGCCGTCCGGCAGCGTCGATCAGCTTGGCGAGACGCCCATCCGCCGCGGCGAGGATGCCGAGCGCGGCGTCGAGATCGGCCTCGTTGCGGAGAAAGCGGGAGCCCATCCCTTCTCATAGAGCAGGGCGGGTCAGCTGCAAATCGGCTGTGCCGATTTGCAGCGTAACCGGCCGCGGCTGCGGGCGAGGCACTGCCCGGTGGGTTACGCTGCACAACTCGGCTAAAGCCGACTTGTGCAGCTAACCCACCCTACGGCATCGTCTATGCAGCGCGTCTTTCGTTTCGCGCCGAGTCCGAACGGCTATCTGCATCTCGGTCATGCGCTCTCCGCGCTGCTCAACTTCGAGATGGCGCGCGGCTGCGGCGGACGTTTCCTGCTGCGCATCGAGGACATCGATACGGCGCGCTGCCGGCCGCAATATGAAGAAGCCATCTACCAAGACCTGGCGTGGCTCGGATTGCAGTGGGAGGAGCCGGTGCGGCGCCAGAGCGCGCATTTCGATGATTACCGCGCGGCGCTCGCCAGGCTCGATGCGCTCGGCGTGCTTTATCCCAGCTTCGAAAGCCGCGGCGAGATCGCGCGCATGCTGGCGCAGCGCCGCGACTGGCCGCGCGACCCCGACGGCGCGCCGCTCTATCCCGGAGGCGCGCATGCGCTCTCGGCGGCAGAACGCTCCGCCCGCATCGCCGCCGGGCAAGCCTATGCCCTGCGGCTCGACATGGCCGCGGCGTCGGCACAGACGGGCCCGTTGACGTTCACCGAGGCCGGCACCGGGGCGCAGGGGGAAAGCGGCACGATCGCGGCGGCTCCGCAGGTCTGGGGCGATGTCGTGCTGGCGCGCAAGGAGACACCCGCGAGCTATCATCTGTGCGTCGCCGTGGACGACGCCGCGCAGGGCGTCACCCATGTCGTGCGCGGGCAGGACCTGTTTGCGGCAACCAGCGTGCACCGGCTCCTCCAGGCGCTGCTGGGACTGCCGGTCCCGGCCTATCGCCACCATCGCCTCATCCTCGACGCGCACGGCCGCAAGCTCTCCAAATCGACCCGGGCGACAGCGCTGCGGGCGCTGCGCGCGGCCGGCGCCACGCCTGGGGATATCCGCCGCCTGGTCGGGCTTTCGCAACTGGCGCATCCATAGCCCGCTCGGGCTATAAAAATGATACTAAGGACAGAGCCGTTGTAGGCGGTTGTAGGGGCGGGTTTGAAACCCGCCCCTACAAAAGCGCGTCTCGCCGCAGACGGGGGCCTCTCGGAGGAGACATGCCGGTTCCCAAGCACGTTTACGATCCGCCCTTCAACATCGTGCGCGCGAGCCATGTCGCGCTCGGAGTGACGGACCTCGGGCGCAGCCGCGCTTTCTACGAGGGCGCGCTCGGGTTGCATGTCGAGGACACGACCGGGGATGCGATCTATCTGCGCGGCGTGGAGGAGCGGCAGCATCATTCGTTGGTGCTGCGCCGGGAGGCGGCGCCGAGCGCGCATCACCTCGGGTTCAAGCTCGCCTCCGAGGAGGAGCTCGACAGGGCCGCGCGCTATTTCAGATCGAAGGGCATCGCGCACGCTTTCACCGAACGGCCGTTCCAGGGCCGCACATTGGCGGCGGCGGACCCTTCCGGGATGCCGATCGAGCTCTATTTCCGCATGGAAAAACGCGAGCGGCTCCTGCAGCAATACGGGTACTACAAGGGGGTGCATCCGCAGCGGCTCGACCATTTCAACGTGTTTGCTCCCGACGTCCAGGGCGCGGTCGATTTCTACGCCTCGATCGGCTTTCGCCTCACCGAATATGCCGAGGAGGAAGCGCCCGAGGCACGCATCGCGGCCGCCTGGATGCACCGCAAGGGCAATGTCCACGACCTCGCTTTCACCAACGGCGCGGGACCCCGCCTGCATCACCTCGCCTATTGGGTGCCGACCGCCATGCACGTCATCCATCTCTGCGATGTTCTGGCCACGACCGGCCATCTCGCCAGCATGGAGCGCGGGCCCGGCCGTCACGGCATCTCCAACGCGTTCTTTCTCTACGTGCGCTGCCCGGATGGCCATCGCATCGAGCTTTACACCTGCGATTATCAGACAATGGATCCCGACCACGAGCCGATCCGCTGGTCGCTGCGCGACCCGCGCCGGCAGACGTTGTGGGGCCAGCCCGCGCCGCGCTCGTGGTTCGCGGAGGGAACGGCCTTTGCCGGCGCGCTGCCGCGCGCGGCGCTGTTCGAGGCCGACGTGCTGGTGGCAAGCTGAGGAGAAAGTTCCGTGCAATCCAATCCGCTGGCGGGCAAGAAGCTGCGTTACATGATCGGGACGGACAACCCCGGCAAGGCCGATGCGGACGAGGTCGTGGAAGTGGGCTACGACCGGGAGAAGCCGGTGCCGGGCTCACCCAGCATCGCCTATTGCAACCTGTTCAACGAGAAATATTCCGAGCAGAGCCGGCAGGAGCGGGCGCGCTACGCGCCGTATCTCAAGACGTCGGATACCGCCGAGGACTACGGCGAGGGGCAGATCGATCCCCGCGGCGAAGGCTGGAAGCGCAATCTCACCGAGCAATTCGAGCGCAGGAAGCAGCAGGGTTTCACATATATCGAGCTGGACAATCCCGACGCCTATTCGGTCGCGGACGTGGTCGCAGCGGTGGAGCTCGCCGAGAGCTACGGGCTCAAGGTGATCGCCAAGAACCCCGGGCTGATGGAGGGCGACCCGTTGCCCTATGTGGGGCACCGCAACGTCTGCGGGGTCATCGTGGAAAAAGGCGCGGGCACCCCGCAGGAGATGGAGGCGCTGCGCCAGCGCGCGGGCAAGCCTGACATGCCGGTGTGGTTCGTTTTCTTCGACCGGCGCAAGAACGCCGATGCCGGCAAGAAGGCGGCCGCGCAGGCAGCGGGCGCTGCCCGGCAGTATCGCGGCATGCATGTGAGCTATTCGCCGGGGGGCGAATACACCCACTCCGTCGACGCGATTGCGTGAGCGCGCAAGCGGGTCATTCCGGCAATCGGCGCCGCACGCTCATTCACACCCGCCCTGGATTCCGGGTCGCTCCTGGGCGCCTCGCAACGCCCTAGCGGTTTCTACCGGCCGGCGCTGCGGAACTCCTTGGCCGCCTTGCCGGCGGACCGGAAGGTGGCGACGGTATCCTTGGCCGTCATGGCCACGGTCGTCTCGATATCGGAGAGACTGCCTCCCGCCGCGGCGGCAAGGATTGCCGACGCAGCCGCCTGCTCGTTGGGGAACTCGCCGATGGCCATCCAGTCATGGCGGCCGAAAGTCAAATACCACCCGATGAGCTTGCCGCCTACGCTCTTGAACAGCTTGGCAACCGTTTCCTCACGATCTTCCGGCTTGTCCAGCATGCCTTTGATCGCGTCTGAAGTGAAACGACCACGCGAGATGTAGACCGCCATGGTATTCCTCCTCGTACTTTCTACGCACTCGACCCTTGCGGGACGCCGAACACTACCGCCGCGGCCCGCACGCCTTCAAGGCAGCATGCGGCTACTGCAAAACTGCGGCCGCGCCGCCTCAGGAGCGATTGACGCGTCTACGGAGATGCTCCATGTGCGCAGGGGCGCGCCATTGCCGCGCGCTCCATCGGTTTGCTCGCAAGTGGATGGAAGGCGACCCGGTGCGGGACCCCCAAAAACGCTGCGCGTTTTTGGGACCCGGGATCGCCGCTGCGAAGCTTCTCATTGTGATGGCGGACCTGCCTTACGAATGTCCCTGTTCACCAACTTGGGCGATCTCATTCGACCGGACCGGGACCTGGAGAAGGTCGCGATCATCGACCTCGGGGGTGAGCAGGCGCCGCGCGAGCTCACCTATGCCCGGCTCGATGCCATGGCCGACGGCGTCGCACGCGCCCTCGTGGCGCGCGGCTTTGCCCGAGGCGATCGCATCGCGATTCTCTCCGCCAATCGCGCGGAATACCTCGCGGCCTATTTCGGCATCTTGCGCGCCGGGCTCGTTGCAGTGCCGGTCAGCTTCAAATTTCCCCGCCGCGACATCCATTTCATCTTGCGGGATGCCGGAGCGAGGCTCGTCCTCTGCGACGGCGCGCGCCGCGGCGATGTGCCGGACGATCTGCCGCAGATGCAATTCGGACGGCAGGGAGATGGCGGCTTCGATGATTTCCTCGATCCCGGCGCCTTCGATCCGGTCGCGCCGCGGCCGCGCGAGCCGGCGATGCTGCTTTACACGTCCGGCTCGACCGGACAGCCCAAGGGCGTGGTGCTCTCGCACCAGAGCCACATCTGGGTGGTCGAGACGCGGCTGGCAGCGGGGCTCGATCGGCATCGCTATCTCATCGCCGCGCCGCTCTATCACATGAATGCGCTTGCGCTGAGCAAGCTCGCCTGCGCCGCCCATGCCTCCATCGTGCTGCTGCCACAGTTCTCGGCGCGGTCCTACATCGAGGCCATCGGCCGCTATCGCTGCAGCTGGCTCACCGCGGTGCCGCCGATGATGGCGATGATGCTGCGGGAGAAGGAGCTGCTCGCCGCCGCCGATCTTTCCGGCGTCGAGGCCGTACGCATGGGCTCAGCGCCGGTCAGCCCGGCGCTGATGCAGGGCCTGCGCGAGGCGCTGCCGCGCGCCTCGATCACCAACGCGTATGGGACCACCGAAGCCGGGCCGGTCGTGTTCGGACCGCATCCCGAGGGGCTTGCGCAGCCCGAGATGTCGGTTGGCTATCCTCACCCGCAAGTCGAGCTGCGGCTGATCGCCGGGAGCAACACCGGCGCAGAGCAGGGCGTGCTCGAAATGCGATGTCCCGCGCTCCTGAACGGATATCACAACCGGCCGCAGCTCGCGCCGCCGTTCACGCCGGACGGCTTCTACGTGACCGGCGACGTTTTCCGGCGCGACGATCAGGGCTTCCATTATTTCGTCGGGCGTGCCGACGACATGTTCGTCTCCGGCGGCGAGAACATCTACCCGACCGACGTCGAACGGATGCTGGAGCGCCATCCCGGAGTCGCGCAGGCGGCAGTGGTGCCGCTCGACGACGACATCAAAGGGCAAAAGCCGGTTGCATTCGTGGTGCGCAAGCTCGGCCTCTCGCCGAGCGCCGGCGACATCAAGCGCTTTGCACTGGCCAATGCGCCCGCTTACGCCCATCCTCGTTTCGTTTGGTTCGTGGACGAGCTGCCGCTCGCCGCGACCAACAAGCTCGACCGCTCGGCGCTGCGCCGCCTCGCGCAGGAGCGAGCGGCGCAGACCGAGGAGCCGTAGGGCGGGTTGGCGGCGTAACCCGCCGTGTTGTTAGCGGTTGCGCCCGAGGGCTGACGGCGGGTTACGCTTGCGCGCCGGCGCAAGGCCGGCGCGCAA
>DATBKV010000210.1:0-2818 GCA_036555745.1 Xanthobacteraceae bacterium
CCAGGCCTTCTGCACCTTGTGCAGCACGCCGTTCTGCGCCAGGCCTTCGATGGTGGTGATCTTCTTGCCGTCGACCGCGCTCAGCGGCAGCGAGCACGAGCGCACCGCGACGCCGTCGATATGCACGGTGCAGGCGCCGCACTGGGCGATGCCGCAACCGTATTTGGTGCCGGTCAGCCCGACATGCTCGCGCAACACCCACAGCAGCGGAGTGCTGGGGTCGGCGTCGACCTGATGCATCGTTCCATTGACGCTGAGAGCAGCCATATGCAGTCCTCCCGCTCGATCGCCTGCGGCGATGTTTTCGACGCGGCGACAACCCGTCGGTTGCGCCGCGTGCGCTGTCCTGATGAGAAGCTTAGTTCAATTCTAATATGGAAATCGCAGGCCGGCGAGATCAATCGGTGCGGCGGGCAGGAGCGGTCCGCCCGGCCGCCACGGTCGATGGATTGGCCCGTCGATTCAAAGGTTTGTGCGCGCGAGCGGGTGAAGTGCCGGCGCCGAGCCTGCCGCCGCTCGCCCCGCGCCGGCGCCGCACGCGGCCGGCGGCTTCAAGCAAACGGGCGCGGCGGCCTTCGGCTACCGCGCCCCGCCGTCATCGACGCGCGATCACGCAAACGAGATGTCGTGGTTCTTGAGCGGGACCGAGCGGAAGCGCTTGCCGGTCGCGGCGAACAACGCGTTGAGCACCGCGGGCGCGGCCACGAAGATCGTCGGCTCGCCCACGCCCCCCCAGAAACCACCCGACGGCATCACGATCGTTTCGATCCTGGGCATCTCGCTCATGCGCATCACGTTATAGTCATGGAAGTTGGTCTGCTCGATGCGGCCGCCCTTGACCGTGCACTCGCCGTAGAACAAGGCGGACAGCCCGTAGACGAACGAACCCGTGATCTGTCGTTCGATCTGGGCGGGGTTGACCGCGGTGCCGCAATCGGTGGCGGCGGCCATGCGGTGGATCTTGACCTTGTTGCCGTCGGTCACCGAAACCTCCGCGGCGGCGGCGACGTAGCTGCCGTAGCCCATCTGCTGCGCGATGCCGCGATAGACGCCTTGCGCGGCCGGTTTGCTCCAGCCGATCTTTTCCGCCACCGCATTGAGCACGGCGAGATGCTTGGGATGTTTGCCCATCAGCTTGCGGCGGAACTCGAGCGGATCCTGGCCGGCGGCGTGCGCCAACTCGTCGATGAAGCACTCGAGGTAGATGGCGTTCTGATTATTGTTCACCCCGCGCCAGAACCACGGGGGGATCGGCGGATTCACCATGGCGTGGTCGATCAGCAGGTTCGGGATGGCGTAGCCGATCTGGCCTTCCGCGCCGCCAGGATTGAGGCCCTGGAACACGATCGGATCACGCCCGCCCTCGGCGAGCCGCGCCGGCGCCACCGCCGCCAGGATCGACTGGCCGGAGATCCGCATATGCAGGCCGGTGAGATTGTTGTCGGCGTCAAGCGCGCCGATCAGCCGGCATTGCGTGATCGGGTGATAGACGCCGTTGGCCATGTCGTCTTCGCGGGACTTGATCAGCTTGATCGGCGTGCCCGGCATTTCCTTGGCGACGCGAACGGCGTGCGAGACGTATTCGCTGCGCGCGCGGCGCCCAAAGCCGCCGCCCAGCAGCAACTTGTAGACGTCGCACTTGCCGACCGGCAGTCCCGCCGCCTCGGCAGCGGCGGCGAGCGCCGCCTCGCCATTCTGCGAGCTGGTCCAGACCTCGCATTTGTCCGGCGTATAGCGCGCGGTGGCGTTCATCGGCTCCATCGTGGCGTGGTTCTGGTACGGAACCGAGTACACCGCCTCCACTTTCTTGGCCGCGTTCGCAATCGCCGCCTTGGCATCGCCCTGCTTGTTGCCGACGAAGGCCTGCTCGGCGTCGAGCCCGGCCTTGAGCATGTCGGCAATGGTAGCGCTCGACACGTTGGCGTTCGGGCCATTGTCCCATTCGATGGGCAAAGCCTCGAGCGCGGTCTTGGCCTGCCACCAGGTGTCCGCCACGACGGCCACGGCGGCGTCGCCACTCCGCACCACCTTCTTGACGCCCGGCATATTCATCACCTTGGCGGCGTCAAAACTCTTGAGCTTGCCGCCGAAGACCGGGCTTTCCTTGACCGCGGCGCAGAGCATCCCCGGCAGCTTGACGTCCATGGAATAGATCTGCTTGCCGGTGAGCTTGTCGGCAGTGTCGAGCCGCTTGAGCGGCTTGCCGGCGATCTTCCAGTCCTTGGGATCCTTGAGCGGAACGTCCTTCGGCGGCTCGAGCTTGGCGGCGGCCTGCGCGACTTTGCCGTAGGTGGTAGTGCGCCCGGACGGCTTGTGCGTGATCACCCCGTTCGCCGCGCTCACTTCCGCCACGGCAACCTTCCACTCATTGGCGGCCGCCTGCTTGAGCATCTCGCGCGCCGTCGCGCCGCCCTGGCGGACGTACTGTTGCGATTCGCGGATGCTGCGGCTGCCGGTGCTGGCGTAGTCGCCCCAGACCCGCTTGCGGGCGACGTTCTGGCCGGGGGTGGGATATTCCGTGGTGACCTTCGACCAGTCGCAGTCGAGCTCCTCGGCGACGAGCTGCGCGAGCCCGGTGAGCGAGCCCTGGCCCATCTCGGAACGCGCGATCCGGATCACCACGGTCTCGTCCGGGCGGATCACCACCCAGGCATTGACCTCCGGCACGGCCTCGGCCGCGCGCACGACGTCGGGGCCGAACGGGAGCTGCATCCCGAGGCTAAGCCCGCCGCCGACCGCGGCGCTGCCGACCAGGAACGAGCGGCGGTCGATCTTCGGCATGTAAGTCATGGCAACCTCCCTCACGCGCCGGCGGCGG
>DATBKV010000211.1:0-16676 GCA_036555745.1 Xanthobacteraceae bacterium
CCCAGCGTGAAGCATTCGTGTTTCGGCAGATTGCGGCCTATCGCGATGACCTTGGCGGGATCGGCGTGGTCGAGCAGATATTTCGAGGTGTGGAGTCCGAAGGATCCACCCCCGCCAAGTACCGCATAAGTCTTTTTCTTCATCGTCCGGGCTCCTGATGATGCGCGCGGCCGGTCGGCACGCTGCGCACCGTCCACTCGGGATCGACCTCGAGGATCGTCCAATAGTAATCGCCGGTATAGCCGGCCCGCTCGAAAAGCTCATACCACATCTCGGGCTTGCCGAAGGTCTCGGCGGTGAGCACCCAATCGAGAAAGGCGTCGCGCTCGTCGTCGTTGCGGTAGGCATCGACCTGGACATAGCCGCGGCCGGGCGCCACACGCTCGATCTCGCGCACTGCCTCGATGCAGGCCTCGTAAGGGAGATTGTGCACCACGTTGATGCAAAGCGCCGCTGCCACGCTGCCGCTGGCGAACGGGAGTCGCTGCGCGCTGCCGCGCACGATGCGGCCGCGCGCCTCGGGATGGCAGTTCTCGATCGCATATTGCGAGATCTCTATTCCCCATGCCTGAAGGCCGGGAACCACGGCCATCAGATCGCGCATGAGAAAGCCCTTGGCGCAACCGATATCGAGCACGCGGTCGCCCGGCTTGAGCCGGAAGTGGGCCGCGATATCGCGCGCGACCGGCAGCCAGCGTCCGTCGTAGCGATACCCGCCATAGCCTTGCTCGCGCGTACCGTCGAAATATTCGCGTCCGAACTGTCTGGCGACGACGCGGTTGTCGGCTTGCCCCTGCTTGCGCGTGACCAGGTTGCGCTTCGCGCGCGGATATTTCGCGAGCAGGTTGACCTCAGGCATCGGCCTCGGCCCTCACATCGGCGAGCGTCGCTGCCAAACCATCGCGGAGCGGCCTGCAACGTGCATCCGGAAAGGCACGCAGCAGATTGCTGGTGTCGAAATGGCGATGCGTGACCGGATTCTGTCGAGCCGAGCTGGCAATCTCGATCGGCCCCCCCGCGCGCGCAGCGATCATCTCGGCGACGGCGCGGAACGTCGGCGATTTTCCGGTCGCGACATTGAGCAGCCCCGTCGATCCCCGCAATACGACGCGCAAGATGAGATCGACAGCGTCGCCGATATAGATGTGGTCGCGCGTCTCCTCGCCGTTGCCGAACAGCGAGATGCGCCTGTCCTTGAGCGCCTGGCGCAGGAAACGGTTGGGGCCGTAAGAATTGTGGGTGTCGTCGGGACCGTACACCGCCGTGACACGCAACAGGGCGAGCGGCGCCCTGGCCTCGGCGGCCAGCATGAGCTCACGGGTGCGGTGCATGGCACCGTAAAGATCGAGCGGAGCCGCCGGCGTCTCCTCCGAGATCAACGTGGTGGCGAAGGAGTAGACGGCATCGGAACTGGCATAGACGAGCTGGCCGACCTCGACCGCATGCGTGGCCTCGCAGACCGCGCGGCCGATGGCGAGATTGCGCATCAGCGTGCCGGCATCACGTCCCTTGTCCGGGGTCAGCGCGGCCAGGAACACGATAACGTCGCGCGGCCGCAGCCGCTGCGCGAGCCGCGCGCCCGCCGCGCCGTCCGCGAGATCGATGTCGCGCGATCCGATCGCGACGGTCTCGATACTTGCAGCCGCGCTGGCCGTGACCAGGTGGCGGCCGAGGAATCCGCCCGCGCCCAGCACGACCAGCCGTGCGGGCTTGCGGGAGTGAGGATGAGCATGCGACAGCGTCATTCCGCGCACCCCGGCAAAGGCGCTCCCAGTACGGCATGATCGAGGCCTGCGCCAGCGGCGGCGGCACGGTCGATCATCGAAAACGGATCGATCACAACGCGCCCGCGCAGCCGCCCGGCGATCGCGGCCGGTGCGAGCTTTCGGAATTGCGGCCACGGCGTCATGATGACGAGGGCGTCGGCGCCGTCGCAGGGAGCGAGCGGATCGTCGGTGACCGTCATGCGCGCGTGCCAATCCGACGAGGCCCGCACCGCCGGATCGAATACGCGCAGCCTATAGTCCGCAAGATCCTTGATCAGCGCGACCGCTGGCGAGTTCTTGATGGAGTGGGTGTTCTCCTTGTAGGTCACGCCCAGCACTCCGATGACCGGCTCGGTCACGCGCGCCAGCACCCGCTCCTGCAGCTGCCGCAGCGGCCAATCGCGCCGGTAGCGGCTGTTGCGCTGCCAGGCCGCGATCAAGCCGGCCTCGGTCCCGTGCAGATCGGACAGTCGGCGCACCGTGGCCAAATCGCGCTCGAGGTTGCCGCCGGCGATGCCCAGCCCGGGCGCGAGATAGGCATGCGGGCCGATGCGCCGGTCGAGCTTGAGGGCGGGCGCGATTTCCGACCAGTCCGCGCCGATCCGCTCGCACAGCTCGGCCAGCGTGTTCGCAACCGCGACCGAGGCGACCAGGCAGCAATTGATGGAGATCTTCGCGAGCTCCGCGCTTTCGTAGCGCATGGGCAGGATCGGACAGCCGAAGGCTTCGAGCACGACACGCAAGCGATCGTCGAGCGGCGCCGCCGGGTCGGCGCAGCCGACGATAATGCGCTCGGGTTTCAGCGCACGCTCGACCGCCTGACCGAAGACCAGCGTCTCGACCTGGTAGTAGAGTCGTTCCGGCGCCAGCACGCCAAGCGCGCGGGTATAGCCCGGCGTCACCTGCGAGAGCACCACCATCACCGCCTGCGGCTTCAGCGCCGGCGCGACCTCGTTGATCAGCGCCGTCAATCCGGACAGGTCGCTGGCGCCCTGATCATCGGTCGGCACGTCGGGCGCCACGTAGACGACGTCGCAGGCCGCAAGGTCGCTTAGGACAGGGGTAAAGCGCTGCCGCGTGGCATTGCCGCGGATGAGCTCGTCGAGCCCGGGCTCGAGCACCGGCCAGTCCTGCTGCGCCAGGCGACGCACCAGCGCGGGATCGCGGTCGAAGCAGACCACCTCGAAGCCGCGGCCCGCCGCGGCCGAGGCCGAGATCAGGCCGAGGTGGGTCATGCCGGCGAAGCCGACGACCGGTTTCATCGCCCACCCGTACAGGCGACGGCCTCGCGGCTCAGGCGCTGCAGCACGCGATGAAGCCAGAGATCGCTTGCCAGATCGGTCTTGGCGCGGGAGGCGCAGAGCCTCTTGAAATGGGCGTATTCCAGCGCCCAGGTCGGATCGTCCTGCACCAGCGTCGTGGTCTCCTCCGGTGGCCGTCCGCTCGGCAGCACGCGCCTGCGCCAGGTGAACGATGACGGCCCCCATTTGCACAGCGACTCGATATGCGCCGACCCGCGCTCGGCGAGAATGTCGCAAGTGAAGTGATTGCGCCACATCAGCAGCGTCATCTCCAACTCGAGGCGCGGCAACGACTGTTCGCAATTGATCACGACGTGGTCCGGCGCGCGGTTCTCGAAGCCATGCACGCCGACGAACCCGAACTTGTCCTCGATGTCGCCGAACCAGAAGCGGCAGGTGTCGAGCAGATGCGAGCCGAGATCGGGAAGCACGCCGGCACCCTGGTCACGCCAGGCGGAATCGCGCACCAGCCGCGCGGTGCCGTTGCCGTAGAACATGCGGCAGGAATAGATCGTGCCGAGCTCGCCGCCGGCGATCAGTTCGCGCATGCGCACGAAGTGCGGCTCAAACCGGTGATTGTAGGCGGTGTAGCAGACGACGCCGCTCTTGCGCGCCAGCGCTTCCAGCCGCACGATCTCGCTCTCCTGCTTCGCCCAAAGCGGCTTCTCGACCAGGACGTGCTTGCCGTGCTCGAGGCAGTAGGTGAGGATCTCGACCTTGGGTTCGTCGGGAATGCAGGCCAGCACCGCGTCGTAATCGGCGAGCGGAACCTCGGCGATCGAACGGTAACGCGCCTCCTGATTGACCGGATCGACGGCCGCCACGAACTCCTCAGCCGCGATCCGGCGGCGCTTGTGCCCCTGAACTCCGAGGCCCACGACCACGACCCGCATCGTTGGATCGCTCAAACGGGAGCCATGTGCCGCTCGATGATGTCGATTTTCGAGCGCAGATCGTCGGCAGTGACCGGGATGTTGCCGTCGCATTCGCACTCGACCGCCGCGGCCATGGTGCCGAGGATGGTGGCGATCCCGGGATTGCCAACCGCCAGCATGGCGAGCGTCGCATAGGCGAGCAGCGCGTCGCCGGCCCCAACCGCATCCACCAACCGATCCACGAAGCTATCGATGACGAAGAAGCTATCGAGCGATTCGTGATCGGCGCTGCAACACGCCAGCACGCCGCGCTCGCCGAGCTTGAGGATGAGCAGCTTGCAGCGCGAGGCATCGTAGAGATTGGAGGCGAGCGGACGAATGCCGGAATCCTGATCACCGAGGGCGAAGCGAGCCTCACGCTCGTTCGGCGTGATGAGATCGAAGCCCTGGAAATCGGTGATGTTGCCCCATCGGCTGGCGACCTGACTGTCGGCCACGCGGAAGCAGTGCTTGGGCAGCGCCTGCACCAGTTCGGGGATGGTGCGTCGGTTGAACAGGCCGTGACGGAAATCCGAGAACACCACGGCTTCCGCCGGCACCTTGCGGACCGCCCCGGTGATGTCGTCCAGGATCTGATCGGAAATCGAGCGGTTGTCGAGCGTATCCACCTTCAGCAGTCGGTAGCCGCCGACCACGATGGCGTTCTTGTTGATCGTCGGCCGCGAGCGGTCGATCACCGCATGCACCTTGATGCCGACCTCCTCGAGATCGTTGGTCACGAACTCGCGGTAGCCGTCGTCTCCAAGAACGGTGGAGAACGTGACCCGGCCGCCGGCGGCCGCCAGATGCTTTGCCACGATCGCGGCGCCGCCGACATAGTCGACCTTGCGCTCGAACAGTACGCTCATGGTCGGCGTCTTGGTCTGGCCGCCGATCATGGCGCAATGAGTGTAGCTGTCGACGATGGTATCGCCTACGACGTGGACCTTGCGTCCCGACATGGCGTCGAGCGTGTTCCGCAGCATGTCGAAGGTGATGCCGCTGCGCTCCATGATGATCTGGAGCTTCTCGTACTTGATCGAAGGCGGCGCCAGATCGATGAGACTGGAGGACGAGTAGACGATATCGCCGGGCGTGAAGATGATCTCGCCGCCGTAGGCTTGAACGATCTCCGCCTCCTCGGCGGTCTTGGCCGGCATGCCGCTCGCGGTGTACTCGAATCCCTTGGCGAAATAGTCGGGCTGGATGAGCCGGATATTTTCGATCGGCTTGGGATTCTTGTCGATGATCACGAAATCGACGGCCTCGAACGCGGCGAGGTTGACCGCGCGCAAGTCCTGCGGCACGTGCGGCCGGTGGGTTCCCTTGGTGATGTGACGGTCCGCCGTAATGCTGGCGACCAGCAGGTCGGCCTTGCTCTTGGCGTAGAGCAGATGGCGCACGTGGCCGGGATGCACGACGTCGAATACCCCGTGACACATGATCACGCGCTGCTGACGCGGGCGCGGCCCGATGATGTCGCGCAATTCCTCCGCCGACTTGATCTTGTGGCGATAGCGATCGAGCAGTTGAACCAGCATTGATCGACTCAGGCGCTCTGCTTGCCGAGGTAACGAAACCAGGTCTTGGTCGCCTCCGCGATCCGCTCAGGATCCCACAGCGGGGCGTCGCGCCAGCGTTCGATGTCGACCAACATCCGGCGCACGCCGTCGTCGAAGGGGACGAGCGGCTTCCAGCCCAGTCGCGAGGTGATCTTCGAGATATTCGCGAAGGTGCAGTCGGGCTCGCCCGGACGCTTGGGGATGTGCACCACCTCGCCGCCGAGCAGCTCCACGAGGCGGTTGATCGACTGCGGATTGCCGGCGCCGACGTTGAAGCGCTCGCCGCTGACCGGGGTTCGCGCCGCGGCGAGAAACGCCTGGGCGACGTCGGTCACATAGATGAAATCGCGGCGCTGGGCGCCGTCGCCGACTACCGTGTATGGCTTGCCGGCGAGCTTCTGCCGGAAGAATACGCCGAACACCGCACCATACACGCCGGTCGTGCGCACGCGCGGGCCATAGGCGTTGAAGATGCAGATGGAGTTCACCGGCAGCCCATAGACACGATGCCAATGAAACGCCGCCTGCTCGCCTTGGTACTTGGAGAGCGCATACGGGTATTGCGGATCGATCGGGTGATCCTCGCCGGTCGGGACGGCGGCCAGCCCATAGCAGGATGACGAAGCGGCGTAGACGAATTTCTCGACCCCGGCTCGGCGCGCGCATTCCAGCACGCGCACGGTGCCCTGGACATTGGTGTCCATGTACTGCGTCGGCGCCTCGATCGACGGCACGATGTCGCCGATGCCGGCGAAATGGAAGACGTAGCGCGCGCCGGCAAAGATCGCCGAATCCGGCTCCAGCTGGCGAACATCCTGCCAATAGCAGGCAAGGTCGGGATTGCCCTTGAGATGGTCGAGATTGCTGCGGTGGCCGCCAACGAGATTATCGATGACGCGGACCGCAAGGCCCGCGTCCAGCAACGCGTCGACCATATGGCTGCCGATGAATCCGGCACCGCCGGTGACAACTGCAGCGGGCTTGCCGCTCATGCCGCCTTGAGCCTCTTCAGCAGCCGGACGTTGTAGTAGCGGTCGTCTTCCATGCTGTTCGGCAGCTTCTTCGCGAGAAACGCCTTGCACAGCTCGCGCACGGCGTCTTCGATCGTGTGGCGTGGCTGGTAGCCGAGCGCGCGCCGTATCTTGTCGGAGTTGATGTGATAGGAGCGCACATCGTCGGTCGGCGTGGTGACGATCTCGACCTTGCCGCGCTCGGGTATCTCCTCGGCGACCACGCGCCGCACCATCTCGGCGATCTCCATCAGCGACAGATTCTGGTAGCCGACGTTGAAAGTCTCGTTCTGCAGCTTGTCGGCCGGCGCGGTGAGGAACAGCTCGACCGCGTCGCAGTAGTCCTGGATGTGCAGGTTCGGACGCAGCTGCGAGCCGCCGAACACCGTGATCTTACCGGCATTGACGGCATGATTGGTCAGGATGTTGACGGAGAGATCGAGCCGTTGCCGCGGGGAATAGCCGCCGACCGTGGCTGGGCGGAAGATCACACCGGTGAAGCCCGCATCGGTGTGCTTCTTCAAGAGCGGCTCGCACATGCCTTTGTATTTGTTGTAAAGCGTGAGCGGCACCAGCGGATGGTCCTCGGTGACGTCTGGCTTGTCGGAGACGCCGTAGACCGAGCTCGACGAGGCATAGACCAAGCGCTTCACTCCGGCCCGCTTGGCGGCCACGACCAGCGGCTCGAACGCGTCGAGGTTGATGGAGGTGGAGAGGTCCTCGTCGAGCTCGAAGCTGGCGTCGTTCGAGATGCAAGCGAGATGCACTACCGCATCGTGTCCGGCGACGGTGGCGGCGAACTTCGCGGTATCGCGCACATCGCCATCGACGATGCGCAGGTTGGGATTGTCCCTCGGCAGGAACTGATTGCCGAAAAACATGATGTCGTAGACCGTCACCTTGTAACCGCGCGACAGCAGTTGCGGCACAAGCCGCGCGCCGCAATAGCCGGCCCCGCCGGTGACCAGAACCTTGTCGAACATTCGTTCCATGCTCACCCCTCTTCCTTCACTCCGCCGCGAAGCGAGTAGTCTTGATCTGATAGGCGGCGGAGGTGGCGTCGCGATAGAACGCCTGCACCGTTTCGCGTGAATATTCCGCCAGATCCTTGCCCACGAGGTCGAGCTTGCTCAGGAACTCGTTCGGCACGGTGACGATATCGCAGCCGCTTTCCTCGGCGTGGAAAATGTTCAACAGCTCGCGGGTGCTGGCCCACAACAGCTGCGCTTTCGGCCGCGAGCCGAGAATCTGCTTGCATGCCAGCATGTGCGGGATCGGATCGACGCCGGTGTCCGCGATGCGGCCCGCGAACACCGAGACGATCGCCGGGGTTCCCGCAGCGAGCGCATCGGTCACCGTGCGCACCTGATCGAGGGTAAAGATGGCGGTGACATTGAGCACGATCCCCTCGGAGGACAGCGCGCGCAACAGCTCGGCCGCCGATTGGCCCTTGGTATTGGTGACCGGAATCTTCACGTTCACGTTGGTGCCCCAGGACGCGATGGTGCGCGCCTGCTCGGCCATGCTCGCGAAGTCATCGGCGAACACCTCGAACGACACCGGCCGGTCCGGAATCGCCGCCAGCACCTTGCGCGCGAAGGCCTCGTAATCGCTGACGCCAGCCTTGCGCATCAGCGTGGGATTGGTGGTGAAGCCCTTGATCACCGGGTTTTTCGACATTTTCACGATGCCGTCATAGTCGGCGCCGTCGGCAAAAATCTTGACCTTGAGATCGGTGACCCTGCTCATGGCCCCTCCTGCGCGGTTAGAGCGGTTGCGATGATGACATCGGCGGCTTCCCCGATTGAATGCACGACATAGTCAGGAGCATCGGGGGCGGGCTCGGCATAGCCGAGGTCGATGAACACGGTGGTGCAGCCGGCCGCGCGACCCGCCTCGACGTCGCTGCGGCGGTCGCCCACCATGAAGCTGTCGTTCAGGTTAACGCGGAGTTCGGCGGCAGCAGCGAGGATCATGCCGGGCTTAGGTTTGCGACATTCGCATTGATCATCCTGCCGGTGAAAGCAGGATTTGATCGCATCGACAGGCAGCTGACGCGCCATGGTCTCGTGCATTGCGTCCACTTCCGAGCGGGGGATCAGTCCGTTTCCCACGTCCGGCTGGTTCGTAATTACCGCCAAGAGAAAGCCCGCCCGCTTCAGTCTTTGGAGACTCGCCGCCGCCTCGGGATAGAATCGGAAATCCTCGAGCCGCCTCGGAGCGAAGCTACGCCGATCACGAAACTCGGGGATAACGAGCACCCCATCCCGATCGAGGAATACGGCCGGCCTCAACCCGCGGGCAGGGCTTACCATTTCGTCTGCCTGCGCTGCAAGGCTGGATGGCTGACCAAACAGTGCCAGACGACGGCCTGAAAGGCCTCCGACAGGGGGGTGATCCAGCCCGGATTGGCCTGGGGAATCACGACCACCACATCGCCCTGCTTGGCCGCATAGCCGCTGTCGCGGCCCACGATCCCGAACACCTTGGCCGAGCGCGCCTTCGCCAGATCGATCGCCTTGACGATATTTGTGCTGATGTTGCGCTCGGCGTCGCCACCGCCCACCGAATAGACCAGGATCGCATCCTTGTCGTTGAGTTGGCTGGTCTCGAGCCAAGCCGCGAACACGGTCTCCCATCCCTCGTCGTTCGTGCGCGCCGTGAGTTCGGAGACATTGTCCACTGGGCTGTAGGTCTCGATCCCGCAGAGCTTGCGAAAATCATTGACGGCGTGGCTGCAATTGGCGGCGCTGCCGCCGACGCCGAGCAGGAACAGACGGCCTTTGCGCTGACGCAACCGGTCGAGCTCCGATGCCAGAGTCTCGATGGAACCGAATGAAATATCGCGACAAATCTGCGCCGCGGCAGCGAAGAAAGTTTCCGCGTGGCTCATAAGCCCAGTCGCCCCTCGGGTGCAATTTTCGCCCCCTCTTGCCACAGTTGCCGCGTCATTTGAAGGGTCCGCGGCCACGAACCGGAACTGTCAAGGGCGCGCCGATGCCAGCGCCGCATATAGCTCCACATGGCGCCGTACGGCCTCGGCAAGGGAAAAATTCTCCACGATGCGGGCGCGGGCACGGCGGCCACGGGCGGCGCGCGCCGCCGGCGGCTCTGCCGCCAATGTGCGCAGCGCCTCGGCCAGCGCAGCGGGATCGCCGGGAGCCACGACCAGTCCGGTGTCGCCCACGATATGTGTCGCGTCCCCGACATTGGTGGTAACGGCCGGGAGCCCGCAGGCCATTCCCTCGGCCAGCGCATTCGAGAACCCTTCGCCGAAGCGCGAGCTCGAGACCACGAAATCCGCAGCGGCGAGCAGTCGCGCCACGTCTTGACGGCGGCCGAGCCGAACGAGGTTGCCGGCGGCCGGCAGCGCTTGTGTGCCGGCACCGACCAGCAGCGCGGACAGTTCCGGCAGCTGACGCATTGCGGCGAGGAATGTATCGTGATCTTTCATCGGATCAACACGGGCGACATGCGCGAGCACGATCGCGTCCTCGGCCATCCCCAGTTCGGCACGCACGGCGCGGCGCGCTGCGGCATCCGGCTTGAACTCGTCCACGTCGATGCCGTTGGCGACGACCTCCACCCGCCGCGGTCGATAGCCGAGGCCCAAGTGGAATTGCAGACCCGCAGCCGAGTTGGCCGTTACCAGATCGGGCCATCGCGACAGCAGCGTGCAGGCGCGCACGGCAAGCCGCAGACCAGGACCGTAGCGGCGCAGATCCATGTCCGAGCAGCGTATGCTCCAGATGAGAATCGTTCGTTTGCGCCGCCCCGACATGACGAGCGCAAGCAGCGCGGCGAGATCGCCGTGATACATCCAGCCCTGCACGATGTCAGGCCGGGTGTCGGCGATGAATTTGGCGAGCCGCACCAGTCCGACCGCTGCGCCGCCGATGCGGTCGAATCCCAGCTCCACGACGGTTATGCCGGCGGCGCGCAGCCGTGCGACATGCGCCTCCGCCGGCAGCAGGCTGACGACGACAATTTCATCGGCAACACCAGGCTTGGCGGTGGCGAGACGCGTCAACATCGCCTCGGCGCCGCCGCCCCTGAGACCTGCCGTGACATAGAGCACCTTGCGCGGCCGCAGGGTCACGCCCACCTCTCGCGCCACGCCTGCAGCATCAGCACCGTCCACAGCGGGTACTGCCAGTTGCGGGTCCCCTCGAGGTGCTCGCGCCAGGCCCGGCGCACCGGCTCAACTCGGACCAAGCCGTAGGATGCGAGCCGCGCCGGCGCCAGCAGCGATTCCGCCCATTCCCGTAGCGGCGCGCGCAGCCAAGCATCGATCGGCACGCCGAAGCCCATCTTCGGCCGGTCGATGAGAACCCGCGGCACGTAACGGTCGAGCACCCGCCGCAGCAGCCATTTGCTGCGGCCGCCGCGCAGCTTGAGGCTGCGCGGCAGGCTCCATGCATAGGACACCACGCGATGATCGAGCAGCGGCACTCGGCCTTCCAGGCCCACCGCCATGGTCGCCCGATCGACCTTGGTCAGGATGTCGTCGGGAAGATATGTCACCATGTCCAGAAACTGCATGCGCGGCACGAAATCGGGAAAATCCCGCGCGATGGTCGGATCCCACAGCGGTCCGGCGGGCTCGCACCCGCCGGCGGCAACCTCCTCGGGCCGCTCCCACTGGCTCACCAGACGCCGGTAGATCGCGTCCGGTGCGGGATTCTCAAGCAAGGTCGTGATCTTGTGCAGCTTGTCGCCGGGCAGCGCGGGACGCCATGCGGGCGGCACCAACGCGAACAGCCGGTTCCAGGTCTGCGGCGCCAGTGCGCGCAGCGCTGTGGCTGAGGCGCTGCGCAGCGGCGGCGGCACCAGTTTCACCGCATGCGCGAGCCGCTCCGCCCAGAGATAGCGATTGTACCCGGCGAACAACTCGTCTCCGCCGTCCCCCGACAAGGCCACCGTCACGTGCTTGCGGGTCAACTCCGATACCAAGTAGGTCGGAATCTGCGAGGGATCGGCGAACGGCTCGTCGAACCAGTCCGGAAGCCGCGGAATGACGTCGAGCGCATGCCGCGGCTCGACATAGAATTCGGTGTGGTCGGTGCCGAGGTGGGCGGCAACCCGTTTTGCGCATTGGGCTTCGTCATAGCCGCCTTCGTGGAAACCGATGGAAAACGTCTTCACCGGCCGCGCGCTCTGCGCCTGCATCAAGGCGACCACCGTCGAGGAGTCGATGCCGCCGGAGAGGAACGCCCCGAGCGGTACGTCGGCGATCATCCGCAGGCCGACAGAATCGCGCAGCAGCGCATCGAGCCGCTCGACCGCCTCGTTCTCATCCGGCGCAGGGTCGTTGCGGCGCTGGCCGGCGGCCGCGACGCTGCGCAGGTCCCAGAAACATCTTGGATCAGACGCCCGGCCCGCGCGCAGCGTCAGGATGTGCCCGGGAGCGAGCTTTTCGGCTTCCCGATAGATCGTGCGCGGCTGAGCGATGTAGGCGTGGCGGAGATAGCTGGCGACCGCATCCACGTCGATGCTCGGTGTCCAGCCCGGGACTGCACGAAACGCCTTGAGCTGCGAAGCAAAAATAACCTGTGTCGGCGACGTCGCATAATATAGCGGCTTGATGCCGAGGCGATCGCGTGCCAGCAGCAGGGTTCGGGTTCGGCGATCCCACAGTGCGAAGGCAAACATGCCGATCGCGCGCTCGATGGCGGCTTCGACACCCCACAACGCGCAGGCTTCGAGCAGGACCTCGGTATCGGAATCGCTGCGCATCGTCCGCCCAGCGGCGTGCAGCTCGCGTCGGATGTCGCGGTAATTGTAGATCTCTCCGTTGAACGTGATGACATATCGACCATCAGCCGAATGCATCGGCTGCGCGCCGCCGGGACTAAGGTCGATGATCGCAAGCCGCCGCTGCCCGAGCGCTACGCCGCCTTCGGCCTCGACCCAGACCTCGCCGGCATCGGGACCGCGATGGCGCACCGTCTCGATCATCGCTTCGCCGATCGAACGCAGCGCGTCCGCGGACGTCGCCGCGCGCCAATCGACCATGCCGGCGATGCCGCACATTGCCTGACTCCAGGAGCACCCGCGCCGCTCGCGACGGCGCGGCTAACCAAGCGTCGGGCGGGCACAATGTCGAATCACTGGCCCGCCTGCTTCAGCCTCGTTCGATCTACCATGCGCCCGTGCGCCATCCGGCCTTGATATACTGCAAGAGGGTTGGATGCGACCACAGCCGCGAGGGCAGATCGACCTTTTGGGGCTTCAGAGCCCCCGCCAAGGCGTCCCGCGCTCCCCGCTCGAGCAAAGGCAACGCGGCCGCCAGCTGCAGATAGGGATAGGTCGAATAATTGTCGTGCGCGGCCGGGCTGAGCCTGGCCTGGTAGAGCACCTCGCCGGAATCGATGCCTTCGTCCACGAGATGCACGGTAACGCCGAAATTCTCGGAATCGCCTTCCGCCCTGGCCCAGTAGCCGCCATGCACGCCGCGATATGTCGGCGTGATGCCGGCGTGATAGTTGATGAAGGGCGCATCGAGCGCCTGCAAGACATCGGGTGCGATGATGCGGGTGCCGATGACCAGGATGGCGCGCGGCTGCAATCGCCGCAAATGGGCGATGCATTGCTGTGAATTGACCGATGGCACGCGGGTGATCTCGACGTCCGCAGGCCAGCGTGCGTCGAAGCCGTGCTCGCGCATGATCTCGGCAATACGCGCTCTCGCGGCGATGCGTTGCATCCGCTCAAACACCATGAATGCCAGCTGCCCGCCGACGCGGGCGAGGCCCAGCCGCTTGATCCGCCGGCGCAGCAGCAGCGAGCGCGGCACCGGGTCCTCGACGATCACTGCAAGCTCAGGAAAGCGACTCGCCAGATAGCGCGCGGCGACACGGCCGCTGACGCCGTCACAGGTGAGCAGCACTACCTGGTCCGTGCGCATGGAGGACCTCGTCAGCGACCGCCGCCATCGTCATCGACCGCA
Source organism: Xanthobacteraceae bacterium (assembly GCA_036555745.1). GTDB lineage: Bacteria > Pseudomonadota > Alphaproteobacteria > Rhizobiales > Xanthobacteraceae > VAZQ01. The sequence continues at coordinate 13,503 of DATBKV010000211.1, forward strand.
TGCCGTAGCGCCGCTGCAGTATGCGGAAATGATCGAGGATGGCGCGCAGGAATGCCAGGTTTGCTTGCAGGTGGGCGCCGAAATTGTGCGGGTGCCACCACAAATGAAACAGAGTGCTGCGACGTGCCGCCGTCTCCATCGCCGAGGTGATGCGCCACAAGCGCGCCAGTTCCAGGGCGGCATTCTTTACCGCCGGCCGCAGGAAGCGGCTGGCGGCCACATCGACCATGCCCTCGACAAGCGCGGGCTCATGATCGTGCGCGCCAGCAATCGGCAAATAGCAGTCGGCGAGGCGAACCGCACGCGCGGGAAGTCGCTGCTCCGCCTCGCTGCGGGCGCGGTGAAACCAGACACGCTCGTTGCCACGGAACGCGCGCAATCCGAATTCGCGGCAAACCGACAGATGCGCGGCACTGATCTGGTTGCGCGGAAACACGATGCTTGCGAGCTTGACCCCGACCGCAGCCGCAGCCGCCCGTGCCGCCTCGAGATCAGCCCGAAACACCTCGATCCCGCCACCCTGCTCCAGGCAATAGAAATGCGAAAAGGTGTGGGTGCCGATCTCCTGCCGCGGATAGTCGAGAATCCGCCGGATGAGGGACAGGCCGTAATAATAATGATCATGCTGCTCATCCGCGCCGACCTCGGCGAGATAATGATAGGATGACATCTGAGGATCGGGATAGCGCGGCTGGCACGCCGGGAGGCCGGCGAGCATCGCCTCCTTGGTCGAGAAAAACAAAAGCCCCACCGTCGCCCACGTACAGGCGATCTCGCGTTCGGCGAAGAGATCGAGCAGGGCAGGAATGACATCGCGGACGCCGCGGATGTTGGCGCCGTAGTCGGCGATCGTGCGCTTGTCGCGAACGCCCCACAGCAGCTCGTAATCCAGAGAAATGACGAACGCGCCATGTTTCATCGCGCGCCTCCTCCGCAGCGATCGCAACGACAATAGGGCGCGGGCAACACCGCGGGCAAGCACGCGCCGTCGGAGCCCGTGGCTGCGGCGCGACGGCGCGGGAGGCTCGAGCCCTGCTCTCGCGCGCGAGTGTATCGGCCGGTGGGATGGATCGGCTCCGAAAGCCGGCGAACCTGCATTCACGCAGAAGGCGCCGCGCGAAGCGGGTTGACCGATTCGCCACGTCGCGGAAGTGTACGGCGACTTGGCCGACCCGGGGGACCCGCGCGGGCATGAAGCTACTTTTCCTCATACGCGACCTCGGCGTCGGCGGCAGCCAGCGCCAACTCGCTTTGCTGGCCGCAGGGCTGGCGCGGCGCGGACATGACGTTTCGGTGGTCGTGCTCTATGCCGGCGGGGCGCTCGAAGCACTGCTCGCGAGCAGCGGCGCTCGCTTGCTCTCGCTCGGCAAGTCGAGCCGCTGGCACGCGATCGCTCCGCTCGTGCGACTGCGGCGGCTGTTCCTGAACGAACGTCCGCACGTGGTCTATGCCTTTCTTCCGGCCCAGACCACGCTCGCGGCGCTGCTGCTGCCGCCGAGCCTCGGTGCCAAGCTCGTGTTCGGGCTGCGCGCCGGCGGCATGCAGCTCGACCACTACGACGCGTTGAGCGGCCTGACCTACCGGTCGGAAGCATGGCTAGCCCGCCGCGCCGATCTCTTGATCGCCAATGCCCGTGCCGTGCGCGCCGACGCGATCAAGCGCGGCCTGCCCGCGCATCGCATCGCAGTCGTGGCGAACGGCATCGACAGCGATGCCATCCGTCCCGACGCGGCGGTGAAGCGTGCCCAGCGCCGGCGGTGGCAACTTGCCGATGAGGCCTTCGTCATCGGCTGCGTGGCGCGACTCGATCCGATGAAGGACCATGCCACCTTGCTCAAGGCCGCCGCGAGCTTCGCGCAGGAATGTCCCGAGGCCCGCTTCGTGTGCATCGGAGATGGGCCGTTGCGTGCCGAGCTCGAGCAGCTCGCAAACGCGCTCGGATTGGCGTCGCGCGTGCTGTGGGCGGGAGAGAGCGTGGACACGAAAGCGGCTTGCAACGCCTTCGACATCGCCACCCTGTCATCGGCCTTCGGCGAGGGATTTCCCAACGTCATCGGCGAGGCCATGGCGTGCGGGGTGCCGGTAGCCGCGACCGACGTGGGCGATGTGCGACGGATCGTGGGCACACTGGGCGAAGTTGTGCCGCCCGGAAAACCCGATCTGCTGTGCGCGGCGTGGCGGCGGCTGCGACAGCGGCTGGCGCTGGAGCCGGGCCTGCGCGAAGCCGCCCGCAGTGCGATCGTCTCGAACTACAGCGTCGACGCAATGGTGCAAAGAAGCGAAGATATTCTTGCCCGGCTCGTGGCCGGGCAGCCGGCGCAGGAGATCGCGCGCGACTTCGCGTGAGCGGCGACAATATCAGGCGTGGGCGGCCGGCACCGGCACCAACTTGAACAGGTGGCAGGAGCTGCCAAGCACCCGCGCCATACGCTCGCGCCCGGCAATGCCGAGGCGCAGCCCCAATAATACTTCGCCGGTATAGAACAGCCCCATCGGCTCATCTGCGACGATGGCGAAGCCGTTATCCTCAAAATGGCGCCGCCACCAGCGCGGATGGAACAGCCACAGCTCCGAGACCACGTTGCCGCGCTCGCCGTGCCGCCGCGGAAGGCAGAGCCCGGCGGCGTGCCGGGCCGTGCCGTACCAGGCCTCCCGCAAACGCCGCAGCTCCACACTCGTCAGGGCCGCCCGCGGCACCAACTGAGGGACGGATGATAGGGAGAACGAAATTGCTTCGAGATAGGACGTGACCGTGGTCCAGAAGCGCCATGTATGGGTCGGCAGCACATGAACGCAACTGCCGCCGGGCGCCAGCACGCGGCGGGTCTCCGCGTGCATTCGAGCGAGGTCCTGCACATGCTCGAGAACATTCGACGAGAACACGACGTCGACGCTGGCATCAGGCAGCGGAAACGTCCGGCCATCGTAATCCTTGATCGGAAAGACGCGCTCGGCGGCGTAATTCGAGTCCGCGACTTCGATCGCCGTGACCGCAAAGCCGCGACGCTCGAGCTCGAGCGCCTGCTTACCCGTCCCGGCACCCAGTTCGAGGATGCGCGCCCCGACCGGAAAGAACGGCGCAATCTTGTCGATTTCCGCGACCCGGATCGCTTCCAGATGCTCAAGGGACAGCACGGCGAGCGCAAGACGCTCCGGTAATACTGGACGCAGCAG
>DATBKV010000212.1:0-20993 GCA_036555745.1 Xanthobacteraceae bacterium
AGCGCCTCCTCCCGTCTGGCGCGAATGGCCGGTGCCGCGATGACGACGAGCAGACCTGCCGCGATCACGAGAAAAGCGAGACTGATCGGCTCCTGCACGAACACCATCGGATCGCCGCGCGAGATCAAAAGCGCGCGGCGCAGATTTTCCTCCATCATCGGCCCCAGCACGAAGCCCAGGATGAGCGGCGCGGGCTCGCAGTCGAGCTTGAGCGCCACGTAGCCGAAGATCGAGAAGAACGCCATGACCAAGGCGTCGAACGGCTTGCTGTTGATGGCGTAGACGCCGATGCAGCAGAACACGATGATCGCGGGATAGAGCAGCCGGTAGGGCACGCGCAGCAATCGCACCCAGATGCCGATCATCGGCAGGTTGAGCACCACCAGCATGAGGTTGCCGATCCACATGCTGGCGATCAGCCCCCAGAACAGGCCGGGACGATCCGTCATCACCCGCGGCCCCGGCGCGATACCCTGGATCATCAGCGCCCCGATCATCATCGCCATGGTCGGGTTGCCGGGAATGCCGAGCGTGAGCATCGGAATGAACGAGGTTTGCGCGCCGGCATTGTTGGCGGATTCGGGCGCGGCCACGCCGCGGATGTCGCCGTCGCCGAACCGGCGCGGCGGCGCGGCAACGTTCTTCTCGAGCGAATAGGCGGCGAACGCGGCGAGCAGCGCTCCGCCTCCGGGCAGGACGCCGAGGATCGCCCCCAGCGAGGTGCCGCGCAGGATCGCGCCTGCGCAGTAGCGCAGATCAGCCAGGCTCGGCCACACTCTGCCGATCGCCGCCGACACCACGCCGGTCTCCTGCTTCTTCTCGAGATTGTAGACGACCTCGGCAATGCCGTAGATCGCCATCGAAAGCGCGACGAACTCGATGCCGTCGGCGAGCCCGGTCATGCCGAAATTGAAGCGCCGCGAGCCGGTATTCACGTCGGTGCCGACAAGGCCGAGCAGCAGTCCGAGCACCACCATCGCGATCGCCTTGACCAGCGACCCGCGGGCCAGCACCACGGCGGCGATCAACCCACACACCATGAGCGAGAAGTATTCCGCCGGGCCGAATTGCAGGGCAACCGCTGCGAGCGGCGGCGCCGCCAGCGCGATCAGCAGGGTCGAGACGCAGCCGGCGAAGAACGAGCCGAGCGCGGCGATGCCGAGCGCCGGTCCGGCGCGGCCTTGCCGCGCCATCTGGTGTCCGTCGATGGTGGTCACGACCGAGGACGCCTCGCCCGGGATGTTGACCAGGATCGCCGTGGTCGACCCGCCGTACTGGGCGCCGTAGTAGATGCCGGCGAGCAGGATCAGCGCCGATTCCGGCTGCAGCGTGAAAGAGATCGGCAGCAGCACGGCCACGGTGGTGACCGGACCAATGCCGGGCAGCACGCCGATGATGGTGCCGAGCAGGACGCCAATGAAGCAATAGACGACGTTCTGCAGCGTCAGCGCGACGCCGAATCCAAGCGCAAGATTGGAAATCACGTCCATCGCGATCTACAGGCTCGGCCAGACGGCGATCGGAAGCCCGAGCGCGTAGACGAAAATGCCAACGGAAAGCACGATCAGCGCCGCGGTGAGCGCGATCGTCTCGAACAAATGAAACGGCCGGCCGGCGGCGGCAGAGAGCACCGTGAGCACCGCGAGCGAGAGCACGAGGCCGGCGGGCTCGATCATCGCCCCAAACAGGCAGATCGCGATCGCGACGATGCCCAGCGGCAGGAGATGAAAGCGTGCTATGCCCTCGCCGGCGACCACGACCGACCGGGCAATGAGGATTGCGCCCAGGCCGGCGAGCACGCCGCCCAGCAGGATCGGAAAATATCCGGGACCCATCTTGCCGGCGGTGCCGAAGGAATATCCGCGCGCCGCTACGATCGCCACCGCGGCAAAGGCGCAGAACATCAGCCCCGACCAGAAATCCTTCGGCGCGCGGATCTTCATCTGCCCTCACGCCGATTTGCAGCGGAAGTCGGCTACTCTGTCAACGCGCAACTGGAACAAGCCGGAGTTGCGCCGCCATCTGTCGATCAAACCGGCAAGCCCCATGCCCGTCAATGGCGGCGCCCAGCGAGAGCCGGTGCAACTGGATCGGTGCTTCGTCATCATTTACATTGCGGCTCCTCGCGGCTTCGCACGGAACGGCACAGGTGGCAGAATCGCCCGGTTTCATTGCCAGACACGGCCTCTGGACCGACGAGCAGCGACGACAAGCCGGTGAGCTCAGACGCAGGATCGAGGCGGATGACCTCAAGCTGGTGCGTCTGGCCTGGGCTGACCCGCACGGCGCCGCGCGCGCCAAGGCGGTGACGGTGCCGGTCTTTCTGGCGGCGCTGGAGAGCGGCTACAACATCAACGCTGCGACCACCACGCTCGATTCCGCGAACGCGCGGATCTTCGCCTCGTTCACGCGCGGCGGCGGGATGGGTCTCGCCGAGATGACTGGCTCGCCCAATCTCACCATCGTTCCCGACCCCGCCACGTTCCGCGTGCTGCCGTGGGCGCCGAGGGTCGGCTGGGTGCTGTGCGACGAGTATTTCCGCGACGGCGTGCCGTTTCACTTCTCTCCCCGCCAGCTGTTGCGCCGGGCGGTTGCGCGGCTGGCGGACAGCGGCATGGTCTTGATGATCGGTCTGGAGATCGAGTGGTATCTCCTGCGCGTCGCCGACGAGCGCCTCGGTGAGGAGAATACCGCGGTTCCCGGCATGCGCGGGCGACCGGTCAAGACTGCGCCGGTCGAGCCCGGCTTTTCCTATCATTCCGAGTCCAACATGGACCTGATGCAGCCGGTGCTGTCCGCGCTGGCCGAGCATTATGCGGCCATCGGCCTGCCGCTGCGCTCGATCGAGAACGAGTGGGGACCGGGCCAGCTCGAATGCACGTTCGCGGCGCGGCCGGCGCTGGAGGCGGCCGACCACGCCCTGCTGTTCCGCACGGCGACCCGGCAGATCTGCCGCCGGCTGGGCCATTTCGCCACTTTCATGAGCCGGCCCGCGCTCAAGGGCTTCTATTCCAGCGGCTGGCACCTGCATCAGTCGCTCCTCGACGACAGCGGGCGCAACCTGTTCATGCCGGAGCGCGAGCAGGAATGCCTGTCGCCGCTGGGCCGCGCCTTTCTCGGCGGGCTGATCCGACACGCGGGGCCGTGCACCGCCTTCGCGACGCCCACTGTCAACGGTTATCGGCGCTTTCGGCCGAACTCGCTCGCACCCGATCGCGCCACCTGGTGCTACGACCATCGCGGGGTGATGATCCGCGTACTCGGTGGTGCAAGCGATCCCGCGACAAGGCTGGAGAATCGGATCGGCGAGCCCTCCGCCAATCCCTACCTCTACATTCTATCGCAGATCGTCGCCGGACTCGACGGCATCGAGCATCGGCTCGATCCCGGACCGCAGGAGGAGGAACCCTACAGCTCGGAGCGGCCGCTGTTGCCCGCGAGCCTGGCAGCGGCGCTCGACACGCTCGATCGCGACGCGCTGTTCCGCGCGCGGCTCGGCGACCTGTTCATCGACTATTTCGTCAAGCTCAAGCGCAACGAGACTGGACGCTTCGCGCAATGGCTCAAGGAGGCCGGCACCACACCGGGCGAGGATCCGACCGTGTGGGAGCAGAACGAGTATTTCGATTTCTTTTGAGGCGATGCATGATGTCGGCCAGCAAAAGGAACGCAGGCCGGCTGGCATATAGCTTGCGGTGAAGGACTAGACTCCATGCTTGAAAAACTCACTCATGCGCGGGTCGAGCACGCGGCCGAGCTCTACGACTGGGATGAGCTCGTCCGGGAGGACCGCGTCCATCGGCTGATCTACACCGATCCCGCGATCTTCGCCCTGGAGATGACCAACGTCTTCGGCGCGGTCTGGGTCTATCTCGGCCACGAGAGCCAGATTCCCAGAAACGACGACTACATCACCGTGCGCCTGGGTCTGCGCCCGATCATCCTGCTGCGCGATTCGGAGGGTAAAATCCGCGGCCTGTTCAATCGCTGCACGCACCGCGGCACCACGCTGTGCCGCAAGGACAAGGGCTCCGCCCGCATCTTCACCTGTCCCTATCACGGCTGGAGCTTCCTCAATACCGGCAAGCTGCGCGCGGTGCCGTGGCCGGACGGATATGCCTGCGACTTCAAGGACGCGAAGTTCAACGTCGCGCAGCTGCCGCGGGTGGACAGCTATCGCGGCTTCATCTTCGGCACGCTCAACGCCGACGCGCCCGCGCTGCTCGATTATCTCGGCGCCATAACCAAGCCGATCGACGAATGGCTCGATCGCCAGCCCAAGGGCAAGATCGCGGTATGCGAGGCGAACCGGCTCAAATACAAGGGCAACTGGAAGCTCGCCTACGACAATTCCGGCGATGGCTATCACGTCGTGTTCTCGCACCGCTCGCTGCTGGAGATGGAGAACCGCCAGGCTGATGTCGCCAACAAGGGCATGTCCTACTACAAGGCCTCGCCCGATACCGCGCCGATGTACATGGCCTATATGGGCCACGGCCATCACTTCAAGGACAAGCGCCCGAATATCCAGAAGCGGGCCGGCGGGCTCTGGGCGGTGGAAGGCCCGGCGCCCGGCTCGGAGCATTACCAGCATGAGCTGCGGCGCCGCTTCGGCGCGCGGGCCGAGGAGATTCTCGACCTCGCCTCCTCTGAGCCCGTCAACATCAACGTGTTTCCGAATTTCTCGCTGCTCGGCAACCACATCCAGGTGTTCGAGCCGGTCTCGGTCGACGAGACCAACGTGACCTGGTACGGCACCGCAGTGGTCGACGAGGACGGCGTGCTGGACGGGGCGGTCGACCAGATCAACGCGCTGCGCATGCGCACGCAGGAGCAGTTCCCGAACTTCGGGGAGGTCGACGATCTCGCCAATTTCGAGGAAATCCAGCGCGGGCTCGCCTGCCAGGAGGACGAATGGGTCTACATGCATCGGGGGCTTGGCATCCCAGGCCGCGTGAAGACCGATGCCGACGGCATCGTCACCGCGCCCGCCACCGATGAGGCGTTCATGCGCGAGTACATCAAGGAGTGGAAGCGTCTGATGCAATCGCGCCCGCGGCTGGTGGTGCAACGCGAGCCCTGAGCGCGACCATGCAGACCGTCCACGACCCCTCGATCAGCTCCTACTACGTGAACGACCGGCTCTATCGGAGGCTGGTGGAGAGCTTTGCCGACTGGCAGAAAGACGAACTCGCGGTCCTGCGGCCGGACGAGCGCGACCGCTTCCGCATGCTGCTCGAGCGCGAGGCGCGGCTGCTCGATCAGTTGCGCTTCGATGAATGGCTGGCGATGTATGCGCGCGAGTGCATCTACTGGGTGCCGGGGACGCCCGAGGGCGGCGACCCCAGGCGGGAAATCGCGATCTGCTTCGACGACCGCCGCCGCATGGAGGATCGCATCTACCGGCTGCGCACCGGCTATGCCTGGTCGCAAGCGCCGAAATCCCGCACCGTGCGGATGATCTCGAATGTCGAGGTGTTCGAAACCGACTCGAGCATCGCCCGCATGGTGCGCTCGAATTTCCTGATCAGCGAGTTCCGGGTCGACGGGACGCGTTTCCTCTCGGGCTGGTGCGGCCACCGCTTCGTGCGCAGCGCGCATCGCTGGGAAATCGAGGTGCGGCAGGTCAACCTGATCGATTGCGACCAGAACCTGCGCAATCCCAGCATCGTGCTCTAACCGCGTGCCCGAGATCGCCACCAGCACCGTGCGCTGCCAAGGGGAGCTCCCGGCTTTCCTCGCCGTCCCGGTTTCCGCCGCCAAGCTGCCCGCGGTGGTGCTGATGCACGAGCGCTACGGCCTGGTGCAGCACACGAAAGATCTCGCTACGCGCTTCGCGCGCGACGGCTTCGTCTGCATCGCGCCCGATTTCTTCCACAAGCATCCGGACCAGGCGGCGCTCCACCGCGGCGACGTCGGCTACGATATGACCGATCCGGAGGCGGTGTCCTATCTCGAGGCCGCCATCACGGAAATCAGCGCGCTGCCGCAGGCCGACCCCTCGAAGATTGCCGTCGTCGGCGTGTGCCAGACCGGGCGCCACCCGCTGGTGCTGGCGGCGCAACGGTCGATCGCCGCCGCGCTGATCTGGTACGGCGCCGCCTCGCAGCGCGAATGGCAGGTCAACGCCCGCTATCCCACGGCGCTGGAAGACATCATCGCCCGCGTCGCGTGCCCGGTGCTCGGCCTTTTCGGCGAAGCCGACCACGTCATCGCGCTCGCCGACGTGCGGCGCCTGCGCGACTGCCTCGAGCGCCACGACAAGAGCTACACCATCAAAGTCTATCCCGACGCCCCGCACGGCTGGCTCAACGACACCATGCCCGGACGCTATCGCCGTGATGCAGCCGAAGCCGGCTGGGCGCTGCAGCGGGAATTCCTGACGCGCGTGCTCGATCCCGGCTACGACCGCTCGCGCCGCATCCAGGTGTACGAGTGCGAGCATTCCGCGGGTTACGATTTCGGCAAGAACGTGCGGCTGGAGTAGTATTCCGGTGGCATGCCGGCGCGGCGGGCATCCAGTCACGAGCGGCCGGTGTGCGACGCACGCCTGCGCCGCGGGCGATTATCGCATCGTCCGCTTTGCGGACGATGACAGCCTTCGCAAAGTCAGGCCAATGGGCAGGAGCACATGATCATGGCGCGCGATTTCGAAGACCACTGCTGGAAGGATGTCATCGACGCCGACACCATTCAGATCTATCAGGCCTACCGCCGCCAGGTTTATGTCGGCGACAATCCGGCGATACTCGCCATCGATCTCTACAACAAGGCGTACCGCGGCGGCGACCGCCCGGTGAAAGAGGTCGATCCGGAATTCTCCGGCTCCTGCGGCGAGCACGCCTGGAAGGCGATGGCGCCGACCCAGGCGCTGTTCGCGGCGGCGCGTCGCGCCGGCGTGTCGATCATCTACACCACCCGCAGGGTCGACACCGGCGGCGTGCATTCGACCAACCGCAACATCGGCCGCGAGGCCGACGACACCTACGACATCAAGGCGGAGCTGGCGCCGGCGCCGGGCGAGCTCGTGATCTACAAGGAGCGCGCTTCGGCCTTCTTCGGCACGCCGCTGATCGCCCATTTGCAGCAGAAGCGGATCGACAGCCTGGTCATCTGCGGGGAAAGCACGTCGGGCTGCGTGCGCGCCTCGACCGTGGACGCCTATTCCTACGGTTTCCACAATGTGGTGGTCGAGGAATGCACCTATGACCGCTCGCCCATCAGCCACAAGGTCAATCTGTTCGATCTGCATCACAAATACGCCGACGTGATGCATATCGACGAGGTGCTCGCACATTTCGGCTCGCTCGCCGGCGCGCGCAAGGTCGCCTGATACCGAGGGCTGTTTCCAGCCGCATGCCCCGGCTTGCCGCGGGGCATCCGCAGCCGTGGATGGTTGAAGCAAGCGCGGCGAATGGCGCAACGGCTGGATCATGAAAAATTTGCGAGGAGCAGAAGAATGACGGCGACGGCGCTCGACTCCGCGATCTTCCGCGACATCTTCTGCACGCCGGAGATGCGCGCGGTGTTCTCCGACCAACGCCGCACCAGCTACTATCTCGAGATCGAGGCGGCGCTCGCGCGCGTGCAGGCCCGCCTCGGTATCATCCCGAAGGACGCGGCGCGCGAGATCGAGCGGCAATGTCGGATCGAGAACATCGACTTCGCCCGCCTCAAGCAGCAGACCGAGCGCGTCGGCTATCCGATCCTCGGCGTGGTGCAGCAGATCGTCTCCCTGTGCGCCGGCGGTCTCGGCGAATGGTGCCATTGGGGCGCCACCACGCAGGACATCACCGACACCGCCGCGGTCATGCAGATCCGCGCCGCGCTCGAGCTGGTCGAACAGGACATGGAGGCGATCGCCGCGGCGCTCGCCGATTTGTCGCGCCGCCATCGCGACACGGCGATGGCCGGCCGCAGCAACCTGCAGCAGGCAGTGCCGCTGACCTTCGGCTTCAAGACCGCTGCGCTGCTTGCCGCGATGCAGCGCCATCGCGAGCGGCTGGCGCAATTGCGCCCGCGCGTGCTGGTCGGCGAGTTCGGCGGCGCGGTCGGAACGCTCGCCTCGCTCGGCAGCGAGGGCCTCAAGGTGCAGGCCGGGCTGATGGCGGAACTCGGTCTCGGCCAGCCGGAGATCGCCTGGCACACCGTGCGCGACAGCATCGGGGAGGTCGCCTGTTTTCTCGGGCTCCTCACCGGAACGCTCGGCAAGATTTCCATGGACGTGAAGCTCCTCATGCAGACCGAGGTCGCCGAGGTGTACGAGCCGTTCCACGAGGGGCGCGGCTCCTCGAGCACCATGCCGCAAAAGCGCAACCCCATCTCCTGCCTGTACATCCATTCCACGGTCGCGCTGGTGCGCCAGCACGTCGCCGCCCTGCTCGAGGCGGCCGTCGCCGACCACGAGCGCTCGACCGGCCCGTGGGAGATCGAATGGATCGCGCTGCCGGAGATTTTCCTGCTCGCCTCGGGCGCGCTGGCGCAGACCAAGCTCCTGGTCGAAGGACTCGAAATCGACGCCGCGCGCATGCGCGCCAATCTCGACCTCACCAAGGGCATGATCGTCTCGGAGGCGGTGATGATGGGGCTTGGCCCGCACCTCGGCCGGCAGCGTGCGCACGACCTCGTCTACGACATCTGCCGCAAGGTGGCGGCGACCGGCGAGCCGCTGGTCGAGCTGCTGGCGCGGGAGCCCGACGTCGCCAAGCATCTCACCCGCGCCGAGCTCGAGCGCATGTGCGATCCGGCCGACTATGTCGGCCTTGCCGGCGAAATGGTGGACAAGGTGCTGGCGCGCGAAGGCGGGCGTAAGGGCTGATCTCCGCCCGGGGCCGTCACTCCGGTGGCGCCGCATGCGGGCGCGGGCTGCAAAATGCCGCGCCCCATTGCCGGATCATGGCAGCACTCCTGACTTTCGCTCGATGCGGGCTCGTGTCATCGTCGACGCAAAAACCAGGAGGGAACACCATGAAGACGATTTTGCCTGCCGTCGCGCTCGCGACGGCGATCGGATGCGTCGGCTTGGCATGCGCCACGCACGCGCAATCGCAAGACTATCCGTCACGTCCCATCACCATGATCGTGCCGTTCCCCGCCGGCGGCCCGACCGACACGCTCGGACGCATTCTGGGCGAGCACATGCGCCTGTCGCTCGGCCAGCCCGTCGTCATCGAGAACGTGACCGGCGCCGGCTCGACCATCGGCGTCACCCGCGCTGCGCAGGCCGCGCCCGACGGCTACACCATGATCCTCGGCAATTGGACGAGCTTCGTGGGCTCCGGCGCGCTGTACGCGACCTCCTACGACCTGCGGAAGGACTTCGAGCCGGTCTCACTGCTCACGTTCGCGCCGATGCTGATCGTCGGGAAAAGCTCGTTACCGGTAAAAGACGCCAAGGAACTGATCGCCTGGCTCAAGGCGAGTCCCGACAAGGCGTCGGCCGCGACCGTCGGTGCCGGCAGCGCCGCCCACGTATGCGGGCTTTACTTCCAGGATCAGACCAAGACCCGCTTCCAGTTCGTGCCCTATCGCGGTGGGGCGCCGGCGATGCAGGATCTGGTCGGTGGCCAGATCGACCTGATGTGCGCCGAGGCCTCGCAGACCTTGACCTATGTGCGCGGCGGCAGGATGAAGGCGTTTGCCGTCATGGCCAAGACGCGCTGGCCGGCGTTGCCCGACGTCCCGACCACCGACGAGATCGGAGCGCCGGGGATGTACATTTCGTTCTGGCACGGCCTGTGGGTGCCGGCGGGAGTGCGCAAGGAGATCATCGCCCGGCTCAATGACGCCGTCGTCGACACCCTGGCGGATCCGGTAGTGCGCCAGCGCCTCACCGATCTCGGCCAGGTGATTGCGACGCGCGAGCAGCAGACTCCCAAGGCGCTCGCCGCCTATCACAAGGCCGAGATCGACAAGTGGTGGCCGATCATCAAGGCCGCCAACATCAAGGTGGAAGCGCATTGAGCGCCGGCTCGGCTCGTCTGCTAATCTCAAAGCGAAATCGGAGGTAACGTCCATGCGCCGCGTGCAGCGCTCGTTGTTTGCCTTGAGCCTTCTGGCACCGTTTGTCCTGGGGACAATGCCAGTGGCGGCGCAGACTTGGCCGCAGCGGCCGGTCAAGTTCCTGGTGTCGCTCGGCGCCGGCTCGGGCGTCGACATCGGTACCCGCATGTTGGCGGACCGGCTGTCGGCCCGCTGGGGCCAGCCGGTCGTGGTCGAGAACAGGCCCGGCGGCGACGGCATCGTCGCGATCAGCACCTTCGTCGGCGCCCATGACGACCACCTGCTGCTGGCGGCGCCGACTTCCTCGTTCACCGCGCATCCCTATCTGCACGACAACCTGCCCTACAAGCCGAGCGACCTCCTGCCTATCGTCCGAGTGTCCAACACGGTCATCACCATAGGCGTGCCGATGTCGCTCGATGTGGGATCGCTCGAGGAGCTGTTCGCGCTGGCGCGCTCGCAGCCCGGCAAGCTCAACTGGGCGGGGGTCACCGGCGCGCTCGACTTCCTGTTTGCGGGATTCTTGAAGAGTACCGGCGTGAACATGACCAAAGTCCCGTATCGCAATCCGGTCGAGGCCGCCAACGATCTCGCCGAGGGCCGCGTGCAGGTCTACGAAGCAGCGTTCGCGATCGTGCGGCCGCAGGTACAGGCGGGCAAGATCAAGGTGCTGGCGGTCACCAACACGACGCGTGCCCCGGCTGCGCCGGAGATTCCCACGGTCAAGGAGGCCGGCTATCCCGATCTCACGCTCGACGGCCTGGTCGGCTTTTTCGGCCCGTCGGGCATGTCGAAAGAGCTGCGCGAACGCATCGCCTCCGACGTTCGTGCGGTCGTGGCGGCCGACCCGAGCATCGAGGCGCGGCTCACCGCGACCGGCCAAGTGCTCAACCTCGGCGGTCCGGCCGAGTTCGCCGCGGCGACCGACGAGCAACGCGCCAAGCTCGCCGCCGTGGCCAAGGAGCTCGGCATCAAAGCCGCGCAGTAGCGACGCGCGGGATCAAATGCCCTCGTGCGAAAATCGGGGCGGGCGTTTCTCGCGCAAGGCGGCGGCGCCTTCCGGCAGCTCGTGCCCGGAAAAGCCGAGGAACTCCATGCCGAGCGAGGCGTCGAAGATCGGCCCGGCCATGCGCAGCCAGTTGTTGAGCGCGTATTTGGTCCAGCGGATGGCGTTCGGCGCGCCTTGCGCCAGCCGCACCGCCACCTCGAGGGCGCGGCGCTCGAGCTCCGCGTCGGGCACCGCGAGCGAGACCAGACCAATGCGCTCGGCCTCCTCGCCGCTGACGGGCTCGCACAGCAGCAGGTGGTACTTGGCCTTGGCCATGCCGCACAGGAGCGGCCAGATGATCGCGGCGTGATCGCCGGCGGCGACCCCGAGCTTGGTGTGACCGTCGATCAGGCGTGCGGACTTGGCCGCGATCGAGACGTCGGCGAGGATAGCGAGCACGAGCCCCGCGCCCACCGCCGCGCCATTGATGGCGGAGACCACCGGCTTGCTGCAGTTGATCAGGTTGTAGACCATGTCGCGCGCCTCCTTCCAGACGCGCATGCGGGTGTCGTAGTCCGCGATCATCCTCTCCAGCAGGTCGAGGTCGCCGCCGGCGGAGAAGGCCTTGCCGGCTCCGGTCAGCAGCACCGCGCTCACGCTCGGATCGGCGTCGATCACGCGCCAGATCTCGGTCAGCTCGGAATGCATCGCGGCGTCGGCGGCGTTGAGCTTGTCCGGCCGGTTCATGACGACGCGGAGCACCTGCGGCTGCGGCCGGTCGATCAGCAGGCGCGAGAAGCGTGCGTAGCGGTCGTCCATCTGCGGTTCTCCGGATGGTTCTGCAGGTCAGTCGCCGACCGAGCTGCGCGCGCGTACCTCACGCAGGAGCGCGTGGCGTTGACCCTTGTCCTGCAATCGCACGCGGTCGGACCGAGGGCATAGGTTTCGCTTGCCTTCACCATGCCGATCGTCTCGGACCGGGAGGCCGACCGTTCGGCCTCCTCGGCCAATTTGTGGCGCTCTGCGGGCGTCCCCGTGCGCGCGGTCATCTTGGCCCGCTCTTTTCGCCCTGCTCAACATGATTTATTGCGGGGGCGCGCCGGCGGCCCTCGCCGCGCCTCGATTGACGGGCTTCGGGCGGTGCGCATAGGGTAAAATCGCGCCGGGTGTCTCCAACGGGCAGGGGTCATGTCCCTCAGGTTAAACGGGAATTTCTGCCGGGCGGCGGCGCTGTGGCTGGCCGCCGTCCTCGCTCTTCCCGCCGCCGGCGCGCGTGAATTCCGCGCCGCCGATACCCAGGCGGAGGACTACCCGACGGTGCAGGCCCTGCTGTTCATGGCGCGCCAGGTCGAGGAGCGAACCGGCGGACGCCACCGCATTCGCGTGTTTCATTCCCGGCAGCTGGGGGAAGAAAAGGAAACCATCGAGCAGACCCGGGTCGGCGCGATCGATCTCAACCGTACCAACGTGGCGCCGATCGGCTCGCTGATACCGGCCGCCAACCTGCTCGCCTTGCCGTTTCTGTTCCGCTCCTTCGATCACCTGCACAAGGTGCTCGACAGCCCGATCGGGGACGAGATCCTCGCCGGTTTCCAGCCCTACGGCTTCATCGGCTTGGCGTTCTACGATTCGGGATCGCGGTCGATCTACAACAGCATCCGGCCCGTTCGCTCGCTCGCGGACATGAAAGGGCTGCGCATCCGGGTGCAACAATCCGAGCTGATGGCCGACATGATGAAGGCGCTCGGGGCCGAGCCGGTCGAGCTGCCCTACGGCCAGGTGCTGACCGGGCTCTCTACCCGCTTGATAGACGGCGCGGAGAACAACTGGCCCTCCTACGTCACTACCAGCCATTACAAGCTTGCTCCCTATTATACCTTGACCGAGCACACGATGGGGCCGGAAGTCCTTGTCATGTCGCTGCACGCATGGGAAAGCCTGTCTGCGGATGAGCAGGGGATTTTTCGCGACTCGGCGCGCAATTCGAGCATCTTCATGCGCGGGATCTGGAGCGGATGGGAGGAGGAGTCGCGCCGGCGGGCGAGCGCCGCTGGCAGCACCATCGTCGCGGATTTCGATCGCAAGCCGTTCGAGGCTGCGATGCGCCCAATCTATGACAAGGCGGTGACGGAGCCGCAGCTGCGCCAGTTGATCGAGCGAATTCGCCAGGTTCAATGAGCTTCGATTTGGTCGCCCTCAAGGATGAACCGCCGGCCGCTCGCAACGCGCGGCCGCGGCGTAGCCTCGATCTGGAGACCGAGAGCTTCGTGCGGGTGCTGCCGATCAGGTGGCGCTTGTTGTTGTTGGCCGCCCTCAATGCGACGGTCGCCGTGATCCTCGCCGCGCTAATCTGGAACGGCGCCAATGTCCTCAGCCGCGCTTGGGACGATGTGCGGCGGGTGCGCGAGTCCGACAAGCTCCTGGTGCTGCTGGAAAGCGAGGCCAGCCGCCTGCAGAACCTGATCCATCGCTACATCAATCAGCCCAGCCAGGAGGTGTTGACCGAGATCCTGGGCCTGCACGGCGAGGTCCTGAGCACGCTGCGCAACCGCGGCGCGGTGGACCCGGTGCTCTCCGGCTCCGCGGACGAGCTGCGCGCGGTGACCGAGCGCTTCCTGCAGGGCTTCGGGGAAGTGCGGGCGGTGCAGAACACGATCACGCACACCTACGAGAACGACGTGATCAAGCCGGCCAAGGAGATCGCCGGCCTTTACGCCATCATCGAGGGGGCGATCGGCAAGCGCGACGCCCTGTTGCTACCCTCGCTCGGGAAGTCGCGCGAGGCCTTTACCGCCAGCCTGGTGGCCGCCAACGCCTTCTATCTGTCGCTCGCCTCGGATGCCGCCGAGGAAGCGCGCAGGAACATCGCAACGGTGGAGCAGACCATTCCGGTGATGATCGATCTCGCCGAGAACAACCTGCAGCGCACGGCGCTCACGGCGCTGGCGGAGCGCGCGGCCGCGTTCCGCGACGGAATGAAGACGCTGAACGAACAGTTCGCGACGCGCGCCAATCTGCTGAAGACCGCGATCGACGACAACCAGGCCGCCATGATCGCCGTGATCAACAAGCTCTCGGCGCAGATGACGCTGCGCGAGTTGCAGGCGCAGGGCAGCTTCGACCGCACGCTCGCCGACATCTATCAGAACGTGGCGCTGGTGGCGGTGATATTCCTCACCCTGATCGTCGGCGTCGGCGTGCTGATCGCGCGCAGCATCATCCAGCCGCTCAAGGAGATCATGGCCGCCATGCACGCGGTCGTGGCGGAGAAATACGACCAGCCCATTCACGGCACCCACGCGCGCGATGAAATCGGCGAGATGGCGCGCGCGGTCGCGGTGTTCCGCGAGAACGCCATCGCCAAGCGCAAGGCCGAGAACGAGTTGCGGGCGTCGAAGGAGCGGGCCGAGACGGCGCTCGAAGACCTGCGCGAGGCGCAGCAGAGTCTGATCGCCGCCGAGAAGCTCGCCGCCCTCGGCGGCCTCGTCGCCGGCGTCGCGCACGAAGTCAATAACCCGATCGGCATCAGCCTCACGGTCGCCTCGAGCTTCGCCCGACGCTGCGATGATTTCGCCAAGGAGGTCACTTCCGGTCCGCTGCGGCGCTCGCGGCTGGAGGAATTCCTCGAGGGCGGCCGCGATGCCGCCAATCAGCTGGTCTCCAATCTGCAGCGGGCGGGCGAGCTCGTGCAGTCGTTCAAGCAGGTCGCGGTCGACCGCAGCCACGCGGAACGGCGCCCATTCGATCTGCGCGAATCGACCGATCAGATCATTGCCAGCCTGCGGCCGGTGCTGAAGAAATCGCAGGTGTCGCTGACCGTCGACGTGCCGAGCGGCATCTTGATGGACAGCTATCCCGGCTCCTACGGCCAAGTGCTGACCAACCTGTTCCTCAACAGCGTCGTACACGCCTTCCCCGACGGTCGCCCCGGCAGCATCATCGTCGAGGCGCGCACGCTGCGCGACGACGTGGACATCTTCGTATCCGACGACGGCGTGGGCATGACCGAGGAGATCCAGCGCCGCGCGCTCGATCCGTTCTTCACCACCCGGCGCAACGAGGGCGGCACCGGCCTGGGGCTGCATATCATCTTCAATCTGGTGACCCAGCAGCTCGGCGGGCGGTTGACCTTCGAGTCGAAGCTTGGCTGGGGCACGCGGTTCCGCATTACGATTCCGCGCGTGGCGCCCGGCGAATCGCCGCCGACGCAACCCGCGCCCGTGATGGATAAGGCTCATGGCTGACGACGATATCGTCCAGCTGGTCGAAGGCCCCGGCGAGGAGCCCGCCCAGCAAGGTCCGCGCTGGAAGGTGGCGGTGATCGACGACGAGCCGGCGGTGCACGACGGCACCCGCTTCGCGCTCGCCGACTACCGCTTGAATGGTCAGGGCCTGGAAATCCTCTCGGCCTATTCGGCCGCCGAGGGGCGCGAGCTCATGCGCAACCACCCCGATGTCGCCGTGGTGCTCTTGGACGTCATCATGGAGAGCGACACCGCCGGCCTCGGGCTGGTCGAATTCATCCGCAAGGATCTCAAGAACGAGACGGTGCGCATCATCCTGCGCACCGGCCAGCCCGGGCAGGCGCCGGAGCGCCGGGTCATCGTCGACTACGACATCAACGACTATAAGGCCAAGACGGAGCTCACGGCTGACAAGCTGTTCACCGCGCTGACCGCTGCGCTGCGCAGCTATCAGCAGCTGCAGCGCATGCTGGAGACCCGCCGCGGCCTCGAGATCATCATCGAGGCGGCCGCCGCGCTGTTCGACTTCAAGTCGATGCAGCGACTGGCGGAAGGCGTGCTCACCCAGATCGCCTCGCTGCTCAACGTCGATTGCGCCGGCATCCTGGTCTTGCGCGAACCCCAGAACGCCCACGAGACCTTCTCGGTGCTCGCGGGATCGGGCTGCTACAGCCGGTTCATCGGCAGCGACGTCTCGCAGATCATCGATCGCGACCTGCGCCAGCTCGTCGAGGAGGCGTTCTCGCGCCGGCACCATGAATTTTCCACGCGTCGCTCGGTGCTCTACATCCAGACGCTGAGCGGCCGCGAAGTCGTGGTGGTGCTGGAGGCGGCGCGGCATCTCTCCAACACCGACCGCGCGCTGGTCGAGATCTTCTGCAGCCGGCTGTCGATCGCCTTCGACAATGTCATTCTCTATGAGCAGCTGCAGCGCGCGAATGCGAGACTCGAGGAGCGGGTCGCCGCGCGCACCCAGGATCTTACCAATGCCAATAAGCGGCTGACTGCGCAGTGGGCGCGGCTGCGGCAGGCCAATGCCTTCAAGAGCGAAATCCTCGGCACGGTGGCCCACGACCTGAAGAATCCGCTGGGCGTGATCCTCGGCCGAACCGAGATTCTCAAGGAGATGATCGCCAGCGCCGGCGCGCTCGACGAAAACGTGAATCTGCAGGTCACCTATATCCGCGACGCTGCCAACCGATTGACCCAGATGGTCGACGATCTGGTCTCGGACGCCATGGCCGACGCCCTCGACATCACCATCCGCCGCGAGCCTGTCGACATTGCGGTCCTGGTCGAGGAGGTGGCGGAGGCGAATCGGGCGCTCGCCAACAGGAAGAAGCAGGTGATCGCGGTCGTCGCGCCGCCCGATCACGTGGCGACGTGCGATTCCGACCGCATCCGCGAGGCCATCGACAATCTGGTGAGCAACGCGGTGAAATACAGCCCAGTCACCGGCACCATCGACCTGCTGGTGGGCCGCGAGGGCGGCCATATAGTCGTCGAAGTCAGGGATCAGGGTCCCGGGCTGTCGCCGGAGGACATCTCTCGGCTGTTCGGCCGCTTCCAGCGGCTTTCGGCCAAGCCGACGGCGGGGGAAACCTCCACAGGTCTGGGGCTGTCCATCGTCAAGCGCATCGTCGACCTGCATGGCGGGCAGATCAGGGTGGAGAGCGCCGGTCCCGGAAAGGGCGCGACCTTCAAGATGACGTTGCCTGTGTGAGATGAGCCAAGCGCAGCACATCGTGGTCGTCGACGACGAGCAGCCGGCGCGCGAGATGGTCGGTGATTATCTTCGCATGCATGGCTTCGGCGTCAGCCTGTGCGACGGCGGCGTCAGCCTGCGCAAGACCATCGCGCAGCAGATGCCGGACCTGATCGTGCTCGATCTCAACATGCCGGAGGAGGACGGCCTCTCGATCATCCGCGATCTCAAGCAGCACAGCGGCGTCCCCGTGATCATGCTCACCGCCACCGCGAGCGCCATCGATCGCGTGGTCGGGCTCGAGCTGGGCGCGGACGACTATCTGGCCAAGCCGTGCGAGCTGCGCGAGCTGCTCGCCCGCATCCGCTCGGTCTTGCGGCGCAGCGGCGCCGCGCCGCAGTCGGCGGTTGCGCCGACCCCGGCGCCGCCGCCGGCGCCCGAGCGCGCGCGGGTGCGCTTCGGGACCAAGTGGCTCGACCATGACGCGCAGGCGCTGCGCGACGAGGAGGGTAACGAGCATCCGCTCACCGCCTCGGAATACGGGCTGCTGAAGGTGTTCGCCGCCAATCCCAAGCGGGTGCTCTCGCGCGACCGGCTGCTCGAACTGGCCAATGCCCGGGACGCCGAGGCCTTCGACCGGGCCATCGACCTGCGGATCATGCGCATCCGCCGCAAGATCGAGCCGGATCCCGCCCGGCCCTCGGTCATCCGCACGGTTCGGGGCGGCGGCTACCTGTTTTCCCCCTCGGGCGAGAGTTCCGGGCTGGACTGAGACAAATTTACATCACCGGGCGAAACCATTTCGGTATCAAAGCACCTTTATTTCGTCGCAGTGGCGGCCATGAAATAATAGCCCATAGCGACGAAACCATTTTCCGTCCGTCACGTAACATTCAAGCAACAGGCCTCTGTTAGTCAGTTTGCTTAAGGGCTGATTAATAGGGGATCGTCATGCAGACCCAATATGTGCTGCGCGATGTCGCGCCGCCGCGGTTCCGGGCGCCTGCCCAGGAGACCGCGGACGAGACGCTCATCGAACTCATTGCCGATGGGGACAAGCGCGCAATGCAGGTGCTCTACGCACGGCACAACGTGCGGGTGTACCGTTTCATCCTCCGCCTGACCAGCAACCAGGCGCTGGCCGAGGATCTCGTGAGCGAGGTTTTCCTCGACGTCTGGCGGCAGGCCGAGGCCTTCGAGGCGAAATCCCAGGTTTCCACCTGGCTGCTCGCGATCGCGCGCTACAAGGCGCTCTCCGCGCTGCGCCGGCGCACCGACGAGCACCTGGATGACGACATGGCGGCCACCATCGAGGATAGCGCCGACGATCCGGAGACCGTGGTCAATACCAAGGATCGCAACACGATCATCCAGAAGTGCCTGACCCAGCTCTCGCCGGCCCACCGCGAAGTCATCGACCTCGTCTACTATCACGAGAAGTCGGTCGACGAAGTCGCGCAGATCGTGGGCGTGCCGGCGGCAACCGTGAAGACACGTATGTTCTATGCCCGGAACAAGATGGCTGACCTGCTCAAGCAGTCCGGCGTGAGTGCGCTCTGACCGGCGTCTTCGCCCGGTCCCCTCGGGCGAGCCGCCACTTCATCAATGTCCATGAAAAGGCCCGCGGGCCGGTACCGGGTGGTGCCGGCCCGCAACAATTTTGAATGCGGGTCAGTAGTGCCGGCGAAACGGGCCGCGCAGCAGGCTGGCAAGGATCGCGACCGCCAGCACCACCCCGGCGAGCGGGATCAGGATCACGAACGCGCCCAAGAGGACCAGCAGCACCAGCGCCGCCAGCATCGCGACCGCGAGCGCGGCCATGGCGAAGCCGAACGGCCCGACGCGCGCCACGTAGATCCGCTGGGAGCCGCGGCCATCGAAGGCTGCTCGCGCGCCCCGGTGCGAATGCACGTCCGCCCGGCCGGGCGGGATGATTTCCGGCTCGCTGCGCGGGGGACGAGTATCCGGTCCAGGTTGTTCCATAGGCTGTCGCCGTGGTGCGTCTGATCAATCCTATGTAGGCAAGGGGGCGCGCGGCCACAACCGGAGTGCTCGAGCCCGCCTTGGCGATATGTCGCGGCCGTGCGCGGCCGGCGGCGCTATCTCCACAGATGCGAGAACTGCGTCGCCACGACCCCCTCGTAGGGCACGTCGCCCGCGAGGATGCCAGCGTCGCGCGAGAACTGGTTCATGCCGGCGACGAAGTCCCGCGAGATCGCCGCGTCGTAGTAGGGCAGGTCGCGGCGGATGAGCTCGGCGATCAGCTCGGCCTCGGCCGGCGGAAACAGCTTGCGGCCGATCGCGGCGGCGCGCCCGACGTCGGCCTTGAGCGCAGCGTGCGTCTTCTTGATCGCCCGCACGACCGCAGCCGCGGTCTCGGGCGAGCGCGCGATCAAGTCGTCAGTGGTCGCGATCGAGGCCATGGTATAGTTGAAACACGGCTTCGGCCCGTCGCCGCGGCGCACGTCGAGCACCACTGTCCCGACCCCGCGGCGCACCGCCACCTCGGTGCCCATGCCGTTCGCCCAGAAGCCGTCGATCTTGCGATCCTCGAGCGCTTTCGCGGCGGTGACGCCGAAATTGATGCCGGCGCCTTGCGCGCCCGGCACCGGCGCGATGGTCACCTCGTCGCGTCCGATGCCTGCCTCCAACAGCAGCCGGCGCAGCCCCATGTCGACCCAGGGCGCCGCGCCGATGCGGCGGCCCTTGACCACGCCGAGGTCGCCGCGCTTGCCGCCGAAATCCTTGTGCATGACCAGGAACCAGTACATGCCTTGGCCCTGGGCGCACAGAAGCTTGGCGCCGCGCCATTGCGGGAACGCCGAGAGCGCGGAATGCGCGGACCCGCCGACGAGATCGACCGTGCCGTCGCGGAGCGCCGCATAGCACTTGTCGACCGGATAGATCAGCTCGAGCGCAACATCGAGACCCTCGTCCTTGAAGCAACCGAGCTCGATCGCCGCGATGGCGGGAAAGTACGAGTTCGAGATCATGTCGGGCACGGCGAGCTTCATTTTCTCATTCTCCTGTATCAGCGATTCTCGTTTAGTCGCGCTTCACCGGCGTATTCATCGCGACGTCGGCGCGCCGCTCGTTTGCAAGGTTCTTGCCGAGCTCGAAATAATCGCTGTGGGCCGCCATCTCGGCCTGCCGCTCCAGCTCCTGCGGCCAGTGGCCGAGATCGTAGCCGTGCCAGGGCGGCTGCGGCGTGAGCGGCGGCAGCCCGAGCCGCTCCCAGATCTCCCTGGCGCGCTCCATGAACTCGCGCTTCGGCAGCGCGACCGGCGCATAGGTGCCCTTGAGCGTGGCGTTGACGAGCACGGCCGCGCTTTCGCCGCCGTCGCGCGGGCCGCGCGGCCCGTGGCCGGGATCCTTGCGGGGAACGACCTTGAGATCGTGCTGCGGCTGGCAGCGGTAGGACATGGGCCAGAACAGGGCGTCGGCGTTGTCCGGGGCGATGTCCTCGTCGACTGCGATGATCCATTTTCCTGCGAAGCGGTGCAGCGACGATGCGGCATAGAGCGCACGCCAGATCTCGCTTTCCGGCGTGCCGCGCGCGCATTGGATCGCGATCACCGCGTAGAGGCTGGTGAGCGGCTCGTGCATCGCAACCCGCGTCACGCCCTTGATGCCGAGCACCGAGCGCAGATGATGAAGATAGACCGGCTCCATCGCCACGCGGCGGATCACGCTCGACTCGCTCGGCGTCACCTGACTGATGAAGGACGTGAGGATCGGATGACGGCGGCGCGTGATCGCAGTCACCTCCATGAAGGCATTGTATTCCTGCAGGTTCACGTAGCCGTGCGACTCGCCGAACGGCGCCTCCGGCTCCAGCAATTCGGTGTTGATCAGTCCCTCGATGACGATCTCGGCCTCCGCCGGCACCAGGAGATCGACGGTTTTCGCGCGCACGACGTTGATGGGGCCGCCGGCGAGCCCGCCGGCGACCGCGAGTTCGTCGAGATTGTCCGGCATCTTCTGCACCGCGGCGTAGGAGATGACCGGCGGGCAGCCGACC
Organism: Xanthobacteraceae bacterium; assembly: GCA_036555745.1. Taxonomy (GTDB): domain Bacteria; phylum Pseudomonadota; class Alphaproteobacteria; order Rhizobiales; family Xanthobacteraceae; genus VAZQ01. Next base: position 20,961 of record DATBKV010000212.1, read on the forward strand.
ACCACGGCGCAGGGGAGCGGCTCGCCGCGCGCC
>DATBKV010000213.1:0-2449 GCA_036555745.1 Xanthobacteraceae bacterium
CCAGCCAGCAGTCGCTTCACCGCACTCACCTTGAACTTCCGGCTAAACGCCCGGCGTCGCCCTGTGGAATTCCCTGTGGACATCGTTCTCTCCTCAAGAACTGTCCCTTGTTTTTGTGTCTCACTTTAGGGGTTCACTCCATGCATGGATGGAGTGCACCCTTCGACTGAGACACGAAACCGGCGGGACTGTGCGCTCACCGTGGCGCATCCTTCCAGCGGAACGCAATGAAGCGATCGCGTGCGCGCGCCCTGCCCGCCGCGATCAGCCGCTTGCGCTCCCTTTCGAACTCGGCCTCGCCCTCGCCCGCTGCGACAAACAGGAAATGAATGTACGGCGCCTCGGCGCGCGGCTGCTCAAGACCCGTGAGGCGGCGCTGCGAGGGGGGCTTCGGTGCCGGCATCGGCATCACCATTCGAACGCGGCCGCATGCCGGCCGCGTATTCGAGCTTCTCCAGCCGCGCCTCGAAGCCCGCGATGGCCAGCGCCGCGACGTAGCTGTCGACGACCTTGGTGAGGTCGGCGGCTTCCGACGGCGTGAGATCGCCGTCGGCGACCGCGGCCACCACCGCCGCGAGCGCCCGGACCGTATCGGCGGCAGTCTCGAACGGCGGCAGGTCGAATGCCACCGGATCGCCCGTTCGTCGCGACAGCAGCCGCTCCATGCACAGGCGGATCGCGGCGACGTCGCCGTCCTTGGCGAGCTCGATCGCCTTGCATGCGATGGCCTCGCAATCGTTCTCCAGCACGTCGCGCAATAGCATCGTTGCCTTGTTGCGCGATCCGCGCGGCCGGCCGGCGGGATTGCCGCTCTGTCCCTTCTGGAACTGCATGACTCAAGCTCTCCTTCTTGGTTTGAAACGAAACGGCGCGATCCGCGCATCCATGCGCGCTTCGCGCCGGCGCAATGAAAAAGCCCGGCGCGGTCTCCCGCCCGGGCGTGCTTCTGGATCGTGCGCGTTCCCTAGCACACTGGCGTAACGTTGTCAACTACAATTTGAAGTCATTGGCCTGGCCCGGGCGGCGCTGCCACCCCGTGAGCCCGTTGAGGTCTCGTCGAAGGCGCCCAGGCCGGCTCGCCGTCAGGGCGCGGGCTCGACTTGGAACAACCCATCGGCCGCCATCACGGCGTCGTAGCGTCCGCGCGGATCGAGGTTCTTGTTCATCGGCGCGAGCTTGGCGAGCGCGGCCATCGGGATGGTGTAGCGAAAGCCGGCACCGCCCTGACGCGGCCGGATCACGATCACGGCGGCGGCGCCGGCTGGCGCCTTCTCGGGCGCGATCGTCAAGCTGCGCTGGCCGACCGAGGCATAGGTCGCAATCGCGATGCCGTCGGCAAAACACGCGCACGGAGAGGAGTCGCTGTCGTAATAGAGCACGCTCAGCTCGCGCGGCTTGGCGTGCAGGCGATCGACCGCGTCCAGTCCGATCCTGATGCCGAGCGGGATGAAGGCGCCGAACGCGCCGTGCACGCGCGCGCCGAGCGCGATCCATTCTTCCGGGGTCTCCGCCCGCGCCGTCAGGCCGGCGATCATCAGGGTAAGAGCCGGCAGGCCGGCTATGAGCATCGTCCTTAAGACCTTCATCGGCGTCTTCATCCTGGGCTGCCCCTTGTCCTCGGCTCGTGCACGAAAATCGCCCCGCGACCGCAGCATCCTTCTTCCGCGCCCGCATGACAACACCTGCGCACGGTGGCGACACGAACGCGCGCAGAGTGCCGTCCCAACACCCCGTGACGAATTTCAAAAACTGGCACGCCCGGAAGCTTCGCGATCTCAAGCTGGTGATGATCAATGCCGATCTCGTGCCGAACGCGCCGGGCGTTTCTGCCATGCTGGCGCAGACCGGCCTGGCGGCAGCGGAGAACTGGATGTCCACCGACGACTTCGTCGAGCGCCTGCGCTACGAGATCGATCCGCGCTGGCAGGGCGACATTCCCCGCACTTTGCTGCTGGCGCGCGACGGCTCGACCACGGTGATCGAGGGGCCGGCCGATCTCGCGGCGGCGCGCGCCTGGCTCGACGCACAACGTTAGCTGCTCTACATAGTTGTTATGACTGGGTGATCCCCTCGCGCTGAGGAGCCGCGCTCTTTCGCCCTGATGCTGAGGAGCCGCGCAGCAACGGCAAACGTCCGCATCCGCGCATGCTCAGCGGCGCGGCGTCTCGAAGCATGAGGGCACCCACTATCCCGCCTAGGACCCAACCCGAGACCCGGGCGCCTCATCCTTCGAGACGCCGCCTTCGGCGGCTCCTCAGGATGAGGGCGGAATGAAGCTCGCACGAAGTCTGTCTCGCCCTCATGCTTGAGGCCTGGCGGACAAGACCGCGTGTCGCGTCCGGGCATGATAGCGAGGGCTCTCGTCGAGCCATGCGCGACGCGTGCAGGTTTTCGGCGCAAATGCCTTCCACGTTGGCTGCGTGCTTTCGCCGATGTAGTCTGAGGCCGT
>DATBKV010000214.1:0-30796 GCA_036555745.1 Xanthobacteraceae bacterium
GAGGTTGCCCAGGATCCCCTCAAATTCCGAGACGGGCGGCGCTACACCGATCGCCTGAAGAGCGCCAAGAGCGAAACCGGCCTCGACGATGCCGTGCTGGTTGCCGAAGGCAAGCTCGAAGGTCGCGAGGTGGTCGCGGCTGCGCAGGACTTTCGCTTCATGGCCGGCTCGCTTGGCATGGCCGCCGGCGAGGCCGTGATCAAGGGACTGGAGACCGCGGTGGACAAGGGGACCCCGTTCGTCATGTTCGCAGCCTCCGGCGGCGCGCGCATGCAGGAAGGGATTCTCTCGCTCATGCAACTGCCGCGCACGACGATCGCAGTGCAGATGATGCGCGAGGCGAGGCGGCCCTATATCGTCGTGCTCACGAATCCGACCACCGGCGGAGTGACGGCGTCCTACGCCATGCTGGGCGACGTCCACATCGCGGAGCCTGGCGCGCTGATCGGTTTTGCCGGACCGCGCGTGATCGAGCAGACGATCCGCGAGAAACTGCCCGACGGCTTCCAACGCGCCGAATATTTGCGCGAGCACGGCATGGTCGACATGGTGGTCCACCGTCGGGAGTTGCGCTCGACTGTGGCTCGGCTGTGCCGGCTGCTGACCAAGGCCAAGGCGCCGGCGGCAAATTTGCCGGTGGTCGCGCAGGGGTGAGGCGCTCCGACGGTTGCGCCGCCGGCGGACAACCGCCGCCGCCGGAGTTCCCTATATAATCGTATCGCGCCTGCGGCGTGGGCCTGCACAGGTCCAGCGCGCAGCGATCGCCAGACTGCCCGCATGATGGCCATTGATTCAATCGTCACGCGCCTCACCGCCCTGCATCCGAAGCGGATCGACCTTTCGCTCGACCGCATGCGGCGCATGCTCGAGGCGCTTGGCCATCCGGAGCGGCAATTGCCGCCGACGATCCATGTTGCGGGCACCAACGGCAAGGGCTCGACCATCGCCTTCATGCGCGCGATTCTGGAGGCGGCGGGACTGCACGTGCACGTCTATACATCGCCCCACCTCGTACGCTTCAACGAGCGCTTCCGGCTCGGTGCCGCCGGCGAGGGCCGTTTTGTGTCCGACCAGGAGCTCGCCGGCGTGCTCGACGAATGCGAGCATATCAATGGCGGCGCGCCCATCACCGTGTTCGAGATCACGACCGCGGCGGGCCTGCTGTTGTTCGCGCGCCACCCGGCGGACGTGCTGCTACTCGAGGTCGGAATGGGCGGACGGCTCGATGCCACCAATGTCGTCGAGCATCCGCTCGCCACCGTCGTCACTCCGGTGTCCATCGACCATGCCGAGCACCTCGGTGATACGCTCGGGAAGATCGCCGCCGAGAAGGCCGGCATCCTCAAGCCTGGGGTGGCGGCGATCGTGGCGGCGCAGCCGCGCGAAGCCTTGTCGGCGATCGAGCGTCAGGCCGGGCGGGTCAAGGCGCCGGTCAAGATCGCGGGCGAGGACTGGACGGCGACGGAGGAGCGCGGGCGGCTGGTGTACCAGGACGATGCCGGTCTGCTCGACCTGCCGGCGCCCAAGCTCTATGGCCGCCATCAGTTCGAGAATGCCGGCGTGGCTATTGCCGCCCTGCGCGCGGCGCCTTCGCTCCAGCTGGCGGCCGCCGCGTTCGAGAGCGGGATTGCCAAAGCCGATTGGCCGGCGCGTATGCAGCGCATCTCGCACGGCCGGCTTGCGGCTTTCACGCCGCGAGGCGGCGAGCTCTGGCTCGACGGCGGTCACAACGCCGATGGCGGGCGCGCGATCGCCAACGCGCTTGCCGATTTCGAGGAGCGGGTTTCGCGGCCGCTGGTGCTCGTGGTGGGCATGCTGGCAAGCAAGGATTGCGAGAGCTTCCTGCGCAACTTCGCGGGATTGGCGCTGCGCGTGATCGCCGTACCGGTCCCGCGCCAGGACAAGAGCTTCCCCGCCGATACCATTGCCGCCGCCGCCCGCGCCGTCGGTATCCCGGCGCAGACCAGCAGCGACTTCGAGGCGGCGCTGGCAGCGATCAGCGGATTCGAGCTCGATCCTGCCCCGCGCATCCTGATCACCGGCTCGCTCTATCTTGCCGGAGCCGTGCTCGGCGCCAACGGCACGCCGCCAGTGTGACTGCATAAGCGGCGTGCGCCGACGCCCGTTATTGCAACAGCTTCAGCAAGTCGGCTTTTTTCTGCTTCACCTGCTCCATCCTGCACTGGCTGGGGGATTTGTCGGGGCGCCAGCGCAACAGCTTGGTGCCATGGCGGAAACGTTCGCCGGTGAAATGGTCGTAGCAGACCTCGACCACGAGCTTGGGCTTGAGCGGCTTCCACTCACTCGAGCGCTTGGTCGACCAGCGGCTGGGCCCGCCCGGCGCATTTCCGGTGAAGCCCGGCGGTGCCACCAGCTTTTCGAGTTTCCTGGTCAGCGCCGGCTTGTCCTCGCGCTTGATCGTGGAGGTGAAGCCGACGTGATGCAGGAGACCCTTGCGGTCGAACAGGCCGAGCAGCAGCGAGCCGACGACCGGCTTGCCTTCGTTGTAGCGAAAGCCGCCGACGACACAGTCCGCGCTGCGGTAGTTCTTGATCTTCTGCATGGCGCTGCGGTCTCCCGAGCGGTATTCGGCATCGCGCCGCTTGGCGACGATGCCGTCCAGCGTCGCGCCCATGCGCTTGAGCCAGCCTCTGGCGTCGGCGAGCCGCGTGGTCGCGGGCGAGAGGCGAATGCGCTGCATCTCCCGCAAATATTGTTGCGCGAAGGCCTCCAGCTCGCGGCGGCGCTCGTCCAACGGCCGTGCGGTCAGCGCCTTCCCGTCGGCGCCGAGCAGGAGATCGAAAACGACGAGGAGCGCCGGGGTCTCCGTCGCAAGCCGGCGCACGCGGCTCTGCGCTGGATGAATGCGCTGCAGCAGCGCGTCGAACGAGAAGGCGCCGTCGACGGGAACGACGATCTCCGCATCAAGCACGAATTTGGCGGCCTCGACGGCGAGCGCCGCCTCGACCAGCTCGGGAAAATAGCGGGTCAGCGGCTGGCCCGATTTGGATTGTAGCTCGACCTTGCCGCCGTCGCGAAACACCAGGCAGCGAAAGCCGTCCCACTTCGGCTCGTACTGCCATTCCGCTCCGATCGGGATTTCGTCCACGGATCGGGCTTCCATCGGCGCAAAGGGAGGGTGCAGCGCGAGAGCCATGAGTATCCCGAAACCGAGCGGCGGCCGTGCCGCCGAGGCGCCGGCTGCGAACTACGCAGGCTGCGCGAGATGCCCAGGGCGGCCGCGACCAAACTCCGGGCACCCGCCAAGGCATAAACCCGCACGGCCGGTATCCCGGCCGAGCTATTGACGCGATTTCATGGTCGAGCCGGCAGGCAGGCGGGGGATAGCGAAGCGCAGAAAATTCGGGATCGCATAGCCGCCGGCGTTAGACCGCGGTGGTGATCCACTGCTCAAGCTTTTGTTTCGGCGCAGCGCCGACTTGCCGCGAAGCCAGCTGCCCATCTTTGAAGATCATCAGCGTCGGAATCGATTGGATCCCGTACTTGGCGGCGGTATGCGGGTTCTCGTCGACGTTGAGCTTGACGATCTTGACTTTGGTGCCGAGCGTTCCTGCGATCTCTTCGAGCGCGGGCGCGATCATGCGGCAGGGGCCACACCATTCGGCCCAGAAGTCCACCACCACCGGCCCGCTGGCTTTCAACACCTCGGAATCGAAAGTGGCGTCCGAAACCTTGCCAACGGTCATGGGAAACCTCGTCGCTTGCTGGTGGGGGGGTTGAAGCTATGGACGCCTTCGTACAGCGTCAAGGCGGCATCACGGGGAGGTGACGGCGGCCAGCGCCGCGTCCAGGCATGCGGCCGAAATCTCCATGAGATCAGGCACATCTGTCCAGATCAGCGCGGCGCGAACGGGTCTGTCCGGATAGAGTCGTGCAAGCACCGCGCGGTAAAGCGCAAGCTGGGCCACATAGGCGTCGCGCCGGTGCGGCAGCGGCTGACCGGTCTTGTAGTCGCCGATCAGCACGCAATCGTCCGCCACCGCGAGCCTGTCCACGTAGCCCGAAACCGCGACCGCGCCGCCCTTGCGGTCGGTAAGACGTGCGACGACCGGAACCTCGGCACGACTGCCCGGCGCGAACAGCCGCTTGAAACGCGGATCATCAAGCAGCTGGCGAGCCTGCTCCCACACCAGCTCGCGGTCTTGCTCGCTGAAATCATGGGCCGCACGGGCAAGGTGACGCCGGGCTACCTCCGCCCTTGCGGCCGGCGGGACGTCCGGCAGCGATTGCAGCAGCCGGTGCAGCAGCACGCCGCGCGCGCGCGCCTTCGCACGCTCGTCGAGGCCGGCGTCGCGATCGGAATGCACCCTTGGTGCTTCTTCATCGTAAGCGCGCGAGGGTGCGAGGGGGCGCACCGACAACGGCTCCCTCGGCGCGTCGTGCTTGAGCCAGGTGCGCGGTTCAGGCAGCGGCGGTGCCGGAATCGACGGGATGCCCGCGCGCGCGCGGGGGGGCGTCGGACAATAACGCCACACCTTGCCGTCCCCGTCGGCCGCGGGCTCTTCGGCTGCTAGCGGCCGCAAGGCGTCTGCGACCAGGTTCCACCAGCAGCCAGGGGGGCGGCCGCGCTCTCCTTCCGCTCCGCATACGACGAGACGGTCGATCGCGCGCGTCATCGCGACGTACAGCAGCCGGCGATGTTCGTCCTCATTCTCGCGCCGGGTGCGGTCTCGGGCCGTGGCGACTGCCGCCACGTCGTTGGCGCGCGGCCCGGCCCAGACGAAATGGACAGGTGTGGTGGCGCCGCCCGCCAGATCGAGAAGCCTGGGCTGCCGCTGCGGCGGACCCGCGGGCGGGGTCGTGGTGTCGGCCAGGATGACAATCGGGGCCTCCAGGCCCTTGGCGCCATGCACCGTCATGACCCGGACCTCGTCGCGGCTAATTTCCATGTCGCGCTTGACGTCGCTCTGTGCGGCGCGCAGCCAGGCGACGAAGCCCTGCAACGATGGCGTCTCCTGGCGCTCGTAGTCGAGCGCGCGGTTGAGGAACTCGTCGAGCGCGTCATCCGCCTCATGACCGAGACGGGCAAGAAAGCGTTGGCGGCCGCGCCCGGCCCCCAGCACCCGCGCATAGAACCCGAATGGGGTGTCCTCGCGCGCCCACTGGGCAAAGCGGTCGAGCCGCACGGCTGCTTCGGCGAACCGCGGCTCCGTGTTCGCCTCGGCTCGCAACGCGCTGCGCAGCGAAGTCTTGCGCCCCCAGGCGATCTTGAAGAGGTCCTCGTCGTCCAATCCGAACAGCGGCGACTTGAGCACCGTGGCCAGCGCCAGATCGTCAGCCGGCAACAGCAGCGCGTCGGCGAGCACCAGCAAGTCCATGACCGCTATGTGCTCGGTCAGCATCAGCCGATCCGCTCCGGCGACCGGGACGTTGACGTCCTTCAACGAGCGGATGATCGCCTCGAACAGCGGTCCGCGCTGGCGCACCAGGACCAGCACGTCGCCGGCGCGCGTACCTTGCTTCATCCAGTGCTTGATTTTGGCCGCGATCTTCGCCGCCAGCCGGACTTGCGGGCTGCGTTCCGTGAGCTCGTCGAACGGCGCATCCCAGGCCTCGATCTCGCGCTTGTCCTTGGGCTTGAGGGTCTCCCAGATTTCCACGAGGCCAGGTGCCGCCTGCGGCAACCATTCGTGCACCGTCGCTACGTTGTCCGCCGACAGCCCGTTGAATGCCTCGGCCCGTCCGAACACTTTGTCGACGGCGCCCAGCAGATTGGGGCCGGAGCGGAACGAATGCCGCATCGGCACATATTGCAAGTCCCGATCGACCGCCGCGCAGAGCTTGGCAAAGGCTTGTCGCATCGCGTCGAATTCGCGTGGCGCCGCGCCCTGGAACGAGAAAATCGATTGCTTCTCGTCACCGACTGCGAAGATCGTTCGGTTGACGGAGCGGGCGCCGGCGCCCGCAAAGAACTCTTCGGTCAAAAGCCGGATGATTTGCCATTGTTTGGGGCTCGTGTCCTGCGCCTCGTCGATCAGCACATGGTCGATGCCCTGGTCGAGCTTGTAATGCACCCAGGCGGCGCGGTCTTGAGCGAGCAAGTCGAGCGCCTTGTCGATCAGATCGTCGTAATCGAGGAGCCCGCGCCGGTCCTTGGCCGTTCGATACCGGGAGATCACGGCGTCGGCGATGGTGAGGAGCGCGGCCGTGCGGTCCCGGCAGGCGACCGCCTTGCGGCGCTCCAGCAGCACCAGCAGGCGCTCGCGCTCGCGCTGAAGGCAATCGCAGAGGCGTGGGTCGTCCGACTCCACCGCTTTCGTGATCAGTCGCTGGCGTGGTTCGAGCTTGTCGGTGAAGAAAAATTGCAGGTAGCTGCTAGCTCGATCCGAACCCGTGGCGGCGAGCGCGTCCCGCAGCCGTTGCCCTTGTTCCTGATCGCTGGTTGATCCCTGGGCCAAGGTGGCGGCGGCCGCCGACCAGCGGGCGGGCGGAAACAGCGGCCCGTTGGTCATCTCGCTTTCGACCCGCTCGAGTGTCTCGTGGTTGTCAATTCCGAGCGTTCCGCACAGGACGGTCACGGCTGCATCGAGGCTGCCGCCGTGATCGATCCAGGTCCGCACGACGTCACGCTTGCGGATGGCTTCGCCGACCACCTCCTTGAAGGTGCGGTCGGCGGCGACCGCAATGGCGGTTGCGAGCGCGCGGCCGAGCGGAGCATCCGGGGTCAAGGCCGCGTCGAGCAGCACGCCGAGGCTGCTCTCGCTCAAAAGCTGAGTTTCCGCCGCCTCATCGAGCACCGTGAACCGCGCAGCAACAGCCGCCTCGAACGGAAACTGATGCAGCAAATGCGCGCAGAAAGCGTGGATGGTCTGCACCTTGAGCCCGCCGGGGGTCTCCAGCGCCAGCGCGAATAGCCGCCGCGCTCGCGCGCGCTGTTTCGCATCGGGATGGCGGTGGGACATTCGCCCGATCGCCGCATCCAATGCGTCGTCATCGAGGGCAGTCCACCGCCTCAACTCGTCGAACACGCGGTTCGCCATGTTGGCCGCGGCGGCCTTGGTGAAGGTAATGCATAGAATCTTGTCGGGTGCGACGCCGTCGAGCAGGAGACGGATCACGCGTTGCGCCAGCACGTGGGTCTTGCCCGATCCGGCATTGGCCGCGACCCAAGCGGAGACGGCCGGGTCCGAGGCCGCGATCTGCAGCCGCAGGACCGCCTCGGGAATGATGCGAGCATTCATTCGCCGGCGCTCATCGGATCTTCCTCGTCCGCGCCTCCGACCGACCATTCCTTGACGCGGGCGAGATGGTCGTAGGTGCCGTAGCGGTTCTTCCACATCGACAGCACCAGCGGCAGGTACGGTTGCTGCTCGTCCTCGAAACGGGTGGCGACCGCTTGCAGCTTGGCGAGCGCTCGTTCGGCGTGCATGGCGGCGTCGCCTTCCCTGAACTCGATCCGTCTTTCCTCGCCGGCCGGCTCGCCACCCTTCAGCGCGACGTAAACGAGCTCGGTGACCGACTGGCCGGCAGGCAGTTCGCAAAAGCCGCCGTGCCGCAGCATTGCGGCTTCCAGGGTGAGCTGGGGGGAGACGCCGATGCGGACCTGCTTCTCGGTCGGCACCTGTCCGGTCTTGTAGTCGAGAATGGCCAGGCCGCCATCGGCGAGCACTTCGATGCGGTCGGCGCGTCCGCGCAGCGTGAACACGCGTTCGCCGAGCGGGATGTCGATTCTGCCCGCGGTCTCGGCCTTGACCGACCTGACCAAAGCTCGCCGCCTCCTCTCCCAGGCCGCCAACCAATGCGCGATGCGCTGGAAACGAGGCCACCAGAAAGCGCGTGCCTCCGGATAATCTTCGAGGAGCGCGAAGTGCTTGGCGCCGATCGCGATCAGCGCGGTTGCGGGGTCTGCCGGCAGCCCGCCTGCGAAGGTCTTGGTGAACTCGCTCAGCGCGGCGTGGATCACGATGCCACGGTCGGCTGCGCCGGGGGCCAGATCGACGGGATCCAGTTCGCGCAATTTGAGGATGTGCTTGGCATAGATGGTGTAGGGGTCGCGCAGCCAGCTTTCGATCTCGGTGACGGATAGCGCCGTGGGCCGCGCGGCACGCGGCGGCTTCGGCATCGGCTTCTCGATGCGCCTGATCGCGGCGGGATGATCGAGCGCCCGCGCCCAGGCGAGATATCGCCGGCCCCTTTCCCGTGCCTGCTCCCATCGTGGCTCGCCCGCGACCGCCGCCAGCCGCTGGACGAAGCGCGACGGTACCGTCGGCGCGCCGGCGAGCTTGGCGGGGTAAGCGAGCATGACTTCCTTGGCGCCGAGCGCCTGCGCGAAATCGTGCGCCGAGAGCGAAATCCGCCGCTCCGGCGGATCGAGGCCGAGGCCATGCCGCATAGGACGGTTGAGCCAGGGGTCGGGCCGGGTCTCCGGCGGCCAGACACCCTCGACTAGGCCGCCGAGAACGACGCGATCGACGCTTTGCAGCCGGGCCTCAAGGAGGCCATAGATGTGAATGCGCACGTCCGGCGCCTCCCGGCGCCGGGCAACGCGATCGGCGAGGGCGATCTTGAACAGCTCGGCGTAGTCGGGTGGAGCGACGGCTAATCCCGCTGCGCCACGCGCGATGTCTTCGAACGCCTCGTACAGCTTTACTCCGTCAGGACCTGCAAAGGCGGTCGGCTCACCGTGCTCATCTCTGCTCAAGCCCGTAACCACTCGGCAGTGTCGCGCCGCGATCTCGGCGAAGCTCTGGCGCGCCGGCGATAGCGTTTCGAGCGGCGCTATCGCGGCCGTGAGTTGCCTGAGCAGCAGTTCGGCCGCGGCGAGTTCGCTCTGGCTCAGGTACAGGCGCGGGTCCGATGGATGCAGATCGGATTGCTCCCCACGCCTGAACCTGGCGATTTCGTCGCAGAACGTCGCGAAGGCGTGCGCAAGCCCGGAGCTGTTTGGCTTTGGACGTGGACCGCGCAATACGGCCCTTTCCAAGCTCGCGACCGCACGCCCATTGGCTCCCTCCGCGGCGCCAAGGCGGCAGAGCGGGTGCTTGAGCAACGCGAGAAGGCTGACTGGGGCGAGTCCCCCGAGCGCCGCCTCAGCGGCGAGGCGGGCGAACAGGCCGGCCGGTGTGTCGGGGAGTGGGTCGCCACCGGAATCGTCAGCCGCAATCTGCCAGCGTTGCAGGGCGGCAAGCACGCGGCGCGCCAATCCGCGATCGGGCGTGACCAGAGCGGCGGTCTTGCCGGGGGTCTCGAGCGCTTCGCGCAACGCGACCGCGATGGCAAGGGCCTCTTCCCCGGGATTTATGGCTTCCACCACCGAGACGCGTTCGAACGCAGCGGCGACCTGCCCCGCGAACTCGGAGCCGGTGAGCGCCTGCCAGCGGTCGGTGGCGTCGGCGGGCCGCAGCGCTTCAGATACCACGCGTTCGCGTCCGTGCGCAGAGGGCTCGCCGAGGGTAACGACCGCGTCTCGCCCGATTCCGATCCGCTCGAGCAGCGCATACATGGCGAATTGCGGGTGACCGACCGCCGGCGCAACGGTCTCGCGACCGGCAGCATCGCGCTGGCCGCCGATGAGGTTCCACGATTCCGCATCGAGATCGATGTCGAGGCCCGGCAGCACGACGGCGCCATGCGGAAGCTTTGCGATGGCGGCGATCAGCTCCGCGGTCGCGGGCATCGAGCCGGTCGAACCCGCGACGATCACCGGCCCGTCGATGCAAGTGGCGAGCCGCGCCGCTTCGGCCTTGATCAGCCTGTCGCGGCGCGCCGCCGGCTCCATTGCCCCGCGCTCGGTCAGGATTGTCGGCCAGACCTCGCGCGCGATCTTCAGGAATTTGAGCGTCAACTGCCAGTAGCGGTCGAGATCCTCGGGGACGAGCTTGTCGAGTCGCTCCCACGGCACGCCGCGCGTGGTCATGTCGTCCATCAGGCGCGCGAGGTCGTCGGCGAGCGCGAGCGCGGAAGCCGGGTTGTTGGCGACGAGGGGCGCCTCGCCCGGCTGGTCGGGCTCGATGCTGGCCGCCCATGTCAGCACCTGCTGCGCCAGCAGCATCCGCCGCTCGAGCCCGCCGAGCGCCGGTGGCAGGTCGAGTGCGGCCGCGGCCAACTCGCCGGTTGCGGCCTGCGCGAATACGATTTCGTCCTCGTCCACATCACCGATGGGGATGATGCGCGGAAGGATGGCGGCGCTGGCGTTGGTGACCTCGAGGAAGAGGTCGCGCGTCAGCCGGCAGGCTCGTCGCGTTGGCAGATAGAGCGTGGCGTTCGCAAGCGCGAGCGGATCGCGCGCCGCCGGAAAGCCGGGCACGAGCACGCCGCCGATCAGCGCCCGGATCAGGGTGGGCACGAACGGCACCGAGGCGGCAATGGTGAAAACGGTCGGACGCGCAGCCATGATTTGATTGGGTTATCGTGCCCGCGGCAGCGTGGCATCCCGGTCGACGCCACGCGTCGCTCGATTCGCGGACCGCGGGAGATTAGCCGATCATCCGCCCCGCCGGCCGCGGGCACAATGAAATTGTGTCCCGGAACACCGCTATGCTGCGCCGGCAAAAATTGCGGCTTCGGCGGCCTTGATCGCTTCCGGCGTGCCGACGTGCATCCATACGCCGTCGAGTCGAAGACCGCTCAGCCGTCCGGCTGCCGCCGCCCGGTCGAACAGCGGGGACATCGAGAACGCGCCGGCGGGCGCGTCGGAGAAGAAGGCGGGCGTGAGGATCGCGGCGCCGGCATAGACGAACGGCACCACCTCGCGCTCGCTGCGCCGGGTGAGCCGGCCGTCCGGCGCCATCGAAAAATCGCCCCGCCCGCTGTAGCCGATGCTGGCAGCGGTGGTCGCCAGCAGCAGCAGCGCGTCCATGCGGCCGGGATCGAACGCGGCGGCGAGGCGCAGCAGATTCGGTTTCACCCCGTCGATCCAGATCGTGTCGGAATTGAGATGGTAGAACGGGCCCTTGCCGAGCTCGGGCAGCGCCTTGACGACGCCGCCGCCGGTTCCGAGAAGCTCTGGCCGCTCATCGGAGATGACGATCTGTGGCCGCTGGCGATGGGCAAGATGGCGCTCGATCTGGTCGGCGAGATGATGCACGTTCACCACCGCGCGCTCGACCCCGACATCGGCCAGGCGATCGAGCGCATAGTCGATCAGCGCTTTGCCGCCGACCGCGACCAGCGGCTTGGGAAGCTGGCCGCTGAACGGCCGCATGCGCGTGCCGAGGCCAGCCGCCAGCACCATGGCGCGCTTTGGCGCAGCAGTGAGTCCGCAAGCTTTCGCCATCGATGCTTGTGCCCTCGATTTCGATTCGATGCCGGAGCGGCTAAACCGAGTTCAGCGCAGGCACGTGAGCAAGATACCACGCACCGAGCGATTCCAGTGCCGGATGCCCAAGCGAGCGCTGCAAATACCCCCATACCCGCGGCAGGTGACGCAGATAGTGCGGCTTGCCATCCCGCATGTCGAGTCGCGCGAAAATGCCGAGGATCTTGCTCGCGCGCTGCGCTCCGAGCGTCACGTAAGTCCTGATGAATAGCCCGGGGTCGAAGTCGGGATCGCTCTGGGTTCGCCCGCGCACGTAGCGGCCGAGCAGTGCGAGCTCGGTCCGTTCGGGCACGTCCACCCGCGCGTCTTGCAAGAGCGAGACGAGGTCGTAGGCGGGCGGCCCCATCACCGCGTCCTGGAAGTCGAGAATGCCGAGCCGGGCGATCCCGTCGCGCTGCGGTAACCAGAGCAGATTGGGCGAGTGGAAGTCGCGCAGCACCCAGGTCGGCGGCGCGGCGATTGCTGGCTGCAGCAGCTCACGCCAGAGGGCCCGGAACGAGCCGCGTTCGCTCTCCGGCATCGCCGCATCGAGCCGGGGCAGGAACCAGTCCAAAAGCAGCTCCGCCTCGATCAAATACGCATCGAGGTCGTAGCAGGGGATGCGGTATTGCACGTGCGGAGCCACCGCCAAAATGTCGGGCAGCGGCCGCTGGTGCAAAGCGACCAGCACATCGACGGCAGTCTCATAGCGCTCCTCGATCGGTGTCGGCGGGTCGCCGCTGACCACGGGGTCGTGGCCAAGATCCTCGATGATCAGCAATCCCTGGTCGAGATCGGCGTGATGGATGGCCGGCGCCGAGAGGCCTTGCTGCCGCAACCCGTTGGCGATTGCGACGAACGGAATGACATTGTCGGCAAGATGGGCAATGGCACTGTAGGGCTTGCCGTCGCGTACCGGTGGGCCATCGGGCCGGGGCGGAGAATTCATCAGGATCAGTTGCTGGCCGGCGAGCGCGAGCCGCTCGTAGGACCGTATCGAGGCATCGCCCTGCATCCGCGTGCGCAGCGCCTCGCCATAGCCGCTCTCAGCGAGGAATTGCCGGATCGAGGCCATGCGGTCGACGCGCGCCGCAAAGGAGCCGTAGCCGGTCACGCGAGCATGGCGGAATTCGGCCTTGAGCTTGGGCGCGAGCGCGAGCGCAAGGTCGAGGCGATCCGGTGGCAGACGGCCACCGGCACGGTCGGGCCATTCGAGCAGCACCACGGCGTCTGCCGGCAGGTCGTCGAAGCCGAGCTCGGCCAGTTCCTGCGGCCCCGAGAGCCGGTAGAGGTCGATATGGGCGAGGGGAAACCGCGGCAGCTCGTAGACCTGCATGAGCGTAAACGTAGGGCTCGGCACTTCGATTGCGGGGTCCTCGGCCAGATGGCGGATGATCAGGCGCGCGAGCGTCGTCTTGCCGGCGCCAAGATCGCCCGAGAGCGTGATGAAGTCGCCGCGCTCGAGCGCGTTCGCGATGTCGATCGCGAGCCGTCGGGTGGCGTGCTCGTCCGGCAGCGCCACCGAGAAGCTCGACGAGCCGGACGAGGTCAGCGCCATGACGGGATCGGCGTTGCCGGCGCGCCGCACGAGCCGAGCGCCGCCGGGGTGGTGCCGGTGCGATTCCCCGCGCTGCGCGCAGCCCGCGCAGCATGGCCAAGCCGGGACGGCGTCACGCCGCTGCGCGCTCGGCGCTTTGCTCGAGGGGGAAAACGCAAGTGACCGTGGTGCCGCGGCCGACCGTCGATTCGAGCGTGACCGAGCCGCCGTGCAGCTGCACGAAGGAGCGCACCAAAGAGAGGCCCAGACCCGCACCGCGGTGACGCGAGCCGAGCGAATGCGTTTCGAACCACTCGAATACCTTGCCCTGCACCTCGGCGGGAATGCCTGGTCCGCGGTCGGTCACCGTGAACGCCACCGCATCCTTCCGTCGCTGCGCGGTCAAGGTAACGGTCTCGCCCGCGGGCGAAAAGCCCACTGCATTGGCCAGCAGATTGAACAGTGACTGGCGCACCCGCCGCTCGTCGGCCACGAAGCTGCCGATGTCGGGCGCGGCCCGGATCTCCAGCCTGATGCCGTTCTTGACCAGCCGGTCTTGCACGCCTTCGGCGGCCGCCTCCATGGTCTTGCGGATGTCGACGAATCCAAGATTGAGCTGCATGGTGCCGGCGTCGATGGTGGCGAGGTCGAGGATGTTGTTGATGATCGCAAGGAGCGCGTTGGTGGAAACCGTGATGTAGCCGAGATATTCGCGCTGCTTCTCGGTGAGCGGACCGGTGAGCGGGTCGCCGAGGAAATGTGCGAACCCGATGATGTTGGTGAGCGGCGAGCGCAGCTCGTACGACACGTGGTGCACGAAATTGGTCTTCAGTCTATCCGCCGCCTCCAACGCTTCATTGCCCTCGCGCAGGGCGCGCTCGACGTTGACCGTATCGGTGACGTCCTGGAAGGTCACCAGCGTAGCGCCGTCGGGAAGCGGCACGGTAGCGCAGTGAAGGACCTTCCCGTCCGCGCGGTCCAGTCGTCCGATCACCGGCTCGCGCTGGTCGATCGCAGTGATCGCCGCCCGCAGTTGCTGCCAGGTCGCCTGCTCACCGTGCAGTGCTCGCGTGCAGTCGCTGACCGACCCGATATGGGGGCGCTGGGAAAGCAGCTCGGGGGACAGCTTCCACATCTGCGCGAACACCGGATTGAACAGGCGCAGCCCCCCGTCGCTGCCGAACACGGCGACCGCCTCGGTGAGATTGTCGAGCGTTTCGCCCTGCACACGGATCAGGGCGTCGTATCGGCGTTCGAGATCGAGGCGCTCGGTCACGTCCTCGAACAGATAGATCACGCCGCCTTGCGGATTGGGGGTGGTCACCACGCGCAGGGTGCGGCCGTCCGGCAGGTGCCACATGTGCTCCCTGGCTTCCACTGCGCGATAGGCATCGTGCAGCGCGGCCCTCCACTGACGGAAATCCTGATCATCGGGCAGCTGGCGCGCGGCACGCAGTCGATCGAGCACGGCCGAATCGGTTGGTCGCTGATCCAGAAAGCTAGGATCGAGATCCCAGAGGAGGCGATAGGCGGCATTGTAGAAGCCGAGCCGCTGATCGGGGCCGAAGATCGCGACGCCGGTTGCCAGCTGGTCCAGCGTTCCGCGATGCGCGTCCGTCACGCGCTTGAGCTCGGCGCGCATCAGCTCGGCTTCGCTGGCGTCGAATGCAATACCGGCGCTGCCGCGCGCAGCCGGTACGACGGTCGCGTCGAAACTGCGGCGCTCGCCGGCGACAATCGCCGGGAGCCTGCCGGCATAGGCCTGCGCGGTCTCATGCGCGTGCAAGAGCTCGCCGCGCGCGCCGCGGTCGAACAGCTCGACCCCGCGTCCGATCACCTCTGCGCTGTCCTCGGCCTCGACCGCGCGCGCGTAGGCCTGGTTGACGAATGTCAGCTTGCCGGTGTGGTCGCGCGTCCAGACGGGGGCGGGCACGGCTTCGATCAGCGCGCGCAGCGCCGCGCCCTCCTCGATCTGCCGCTGGTGGCGCCGGGCGAGCTCCGCCAGCTCGCGCTTGATGCCGCTCACTTCGCGCAGGCGCAGGACCGCCTGGCCGGCCGCGGCTTGACCGCTGGCTTCGAGGATACGGCCGGCGAGCGTGGTCACGGTCATGGCAAAACTCACGCCGCGCGCGCGCAAGGCATCTACCGAACGCTGGATCTCGTGCGCGCCGTCCGGCCCCAGCCAGGTCTCGAAGGCGAGCAGGCGCTGCGGCGCATCCTCGCCCGCCAGCAAGCTCTGATCGCCGAGGATTTCCGGCTCCTCGGCCGCAGCGGTCCAGACGACGAGCATCTGCGGCTCGCAGAGCAGGAGTGCATAGGCGCGATCGAGGGCGGCCTTGGAGGCAAGACTTTCGTCGCGCGCCGCGCACTCCACTTCGGCCAGCCGGGCGCGCGTGTGCACGAGCAGCACGGCGGCAACCACGGCAAAGCCGAGAATCCCGAGTGTCAGCGCCAGGGCGGCGAGCTCGGGACGCAGAAATGGGAGCAGCGCCGCGGCATCGCCGCGCACCGCCGCGGCCGCACCAGCGATGGCGGCGTGGCCGGGCGTGGCCGCCAGCAGGGCTGACAGTGCGGCGGCGTACAATCCGCTGCGGCGCGCCTTTTTCCAACGAGTTTCGCGCCTACGCCTGACCCGTGCAGACGGGGCTAAACCCCGCTTAGGCCGCAGTGGGAGTGGGCGTGAACGCGCTTTCTGCTGCGGACGAGCCCCAAAGCCCTCCACGGTGGTCCGGATCGCGTCCGGCATACCGCTTGCCTCATAGCCGCATTTTCCGGCGCCGTGCGGCGCCGGACCGCGCGCCAACGGCGGAGTGCCTCAACCGCCGAGAGGCGCGCGAATCAGGCAACTTTAACTCCAAGCCGAAAGCGATCGGAAGAGTCCAGATCGTGAACGCAGGCTCGGGGCAGCGGGAGCCGCGGCCGCCCGGGGCCGGCGCTGGCGCGTGTCCACCGAAGTAGGGGCCGTTTTACCGATCAGGACCGACAATCGAGAGGAGCGAGCGCATCCGCTGAGCCAATCGGGAGCGCTCTAAGCGCGTCCTGCCAGTTTGAGGCCTTTGTCCAAAGCGGCGTAGCTGCGCACGGGCGCGGCCATCAGGAAGCGGTAGCCTTCGCCCAGGACGCGCTCCACGTTGTTGGCATCGACATGCGGATGGCCGACCGGCACGTTATGCCGTTTGCAGGTATCGACCACGCGCGCCATCCATTTGAGCACCTCGGGATGCTCGTATTGGCGCGGATAGCCGAGCTCCTGGGAGAGGTCGCCCTCGCCAATGAGGATCGCGCCGATGCCCGGCACCTTCTGCAGGATCGCGGGCAGCGCCTCGATGCCGCGCGTGTCCTCCATCATCAGGATCACGAAGATTTCGCCTTTGGGGTTGAGCGGCCACACGTCGGCGCGATCGTAGTAGTCTTGCTGGGACAGGCCCCAGTAGCGCACCGCTGCGGTCGGGCCATCGCCGCGGATGCCGGCGGGCTCATAGAGAGGCGCGCTCTTCAGGCGCGGATAGCGGCAAGCCGCGACCGCGTTGTAGGCTTCCTCCACGGACGAGATATGCGGCCACACAATGCCGTAGACGCCGAGGTCAAGCGCCTGCTTGGCTTGGAATTGCGCCTTTTCGGCGCCGTTCGGCGGGATACGCACCATGGGCGTGACCGCGGGCGCGACCGATCCGGAGCGGGCGATCTGGCCCCGGTTGAGCATGTATTGCAGGCTATCCCGCAGCGCCCTGATGTCCCAGGGATTGTGCTCCATCTCGTAGACGATGCCGTCATACTTCGCCGTGGCCATGGCGATCGCGGTCTCGGGATCGGCCTGACAGAACGACGTGAACGCCGGCTTGCCCGCCTCGAGCGCGCGGACGACGCCGTTCAAACGCGGAATTTCAGCCATGCATTTCCCCTGCGGTGTGCTGCATGCGCATCCTAACAGACCCCAATCCTGGTTTGACAATGGTGAAGGGCGGTTCGTAGCATTCCCCCTGCGTCAGGGCCGGACATTCGGCTCGCATCTGCGGGCTGCCGGCTGCAATCCTCAGCGACGGTGTCATGATCATCGATTGCCACGGCCACTACACGACCGAGCCAAAGGACCTGCTGCGCTGGCGCAAGGAGCAGATCGACAATCTCAAGGAGTCCTCGAAGCAGCCGCCCAAGGCGTCGCTGAAGGTCAGCGACGACGAGATCCGCGAGAGCCTCGAAGGCGCGCAGCTCAAACTGCAGCGCGAGCGCGGCACCGATCTTACGATCTTCTCGCCGCGGGCCATGGGCATGAGCCACCATATCGGCGATTACGGCGTGAGCCTTGCCTGGTCGCAGCTGTGCAACGAGATGATCCATCGCGTCTGCACGCTCTACCCCAAGAACTTCATTGGGGTTTGTCAGTTGCCGCAATCGCCGGGCGTGTCGCCGGATACCTGCATCGATGAGCTCGAGCGCTGCGTGAAGGAATTCGGCTTCGTCGGCTGCAATCTCAATCCCGATCCGTCCGGCGGCCATTGGACCGCGCCGCCGCTTACCGACCGCTGGTGGTACAGATTCTACGAGAAGATGGTCGAACTCGACGTGCCCGCGATGATCCATGTCAGCGCTTCATGCAATCCTTCCTTTCACGGCACCGGCGCGCACTACATCAACGCCGATACCACGGCGTTCATGCAGCTCATCATGGGCGACCTGTTCAAGGATTTTCCCACCTTGAAGCTGATCATCCCGCATGGCGGCGGCGCGGTGCCGTACCATTGGGGTCGCTATCGCGGCTTGGCGCTGAACAACAAGCGGCCGCCGCTCGATGAAATGATGAAGAACAACGTGTGGTTCGACACCTGCGTCTACCATCAGCCCGGCGTCGACCTCCTGACCGAGGTGGTCCCACTCGACAACATCCTGTTCGCCTCGGAAATGGTGGGCGCGGTGCGCGGGGATGACCCGCTGACCGGCAAACCCTTCGACGACACCAAGCGTTACATCGACAATGCGCCTGATTTGTCGGCGGCGGACAGAAAGAAGATCTTCGAGGAGAACGCGTACCGCGCCTATCCGCGGCTCAAGCAGACGATCGCCAAGCAGGCTGCGGCGCGGGGATAGCGCGGGCTGGCAGGGACGTCAGGCGCGGGTTATTTTGCGGCGCCAACCCGGACAGACCAAGGAGCATCATGGGCATCGAAGCTTTGGGCTATATCGGAGTTCGCACCAGGGACTTGAATGACTGGGCGAGCTACGGCGCCAACTTTCTGGGCCTGCAGCGCATCGACAAGAGCCGCTCGACGGCGGCTTTCCGCATGGATGACCGCAAGCAGCGGCTGGTGGTGGATGCCGACGGCGGGCAGGGCATCAGTTTCTTCGGGTGGGAGGTGGCGGACGCTAGCGCGCTCGACGCGGTTGCCGCCCGCATTGAGTCCACCGGCACGAAGGTCGCGCGCGGCTCGCGCGCGCTTGCCGACGAGCGCCACGTCAAGGACCTGATCGTGCTCAACGATCCCGCCGGCAATCGCTTGGAAATCTTCCACGGCGCCGAGACCGCCGCGGAGCCGTTCAAGCCGGGTCGCAACATTTCCGGTTTCCGCACCGGTCCGCTCGGCATGGGTCACGTCGTCATGCACTTCGAGCGGATTGCGGAGGTGATGGCATTTTATCGCGACGTCCTGGAATTCAAATTGAGCGACTATTGGCTGCGCCCATTCCCGGGCTACTTCTTCCACGTCAATCCGCGCCATCATAGCATCGCCTTCGTCGAGAGCGGCATCAACATGGTCCACCACATGATGGTGGAGCTCTACAGCTTCGATGACGTCGGGCAAGGCTACGATCTCGCGCTCGGCGACCCCGATCGCATCGGGGTCAGCCTTGGTCGCCATTCCGGCGACTACGTCACGTCGTTCTACACCTGGAACCCGTCAGGTTTCCTGGTGGAGTATGGCTGGGGCGGCCAAGTCATCGATGACGGCACCTGGCAGCCGTTCGAGCGCAAATTCGGGCCGAGCCTTTGGGGCCACGAGCGCCGCTGGATGTCGACCGAAAAGAAAGAGGAGTCGCGCCTGCTGTGCATCGAAGCTGCCGAGAACGGCCAGCGGCAGCCGGTGCAGGTGATCGAGGGCAATTACCACCTCATGCCGGGCGTCTGCCCGTGGTGGGACAGCATGAAACAGGGTCGCAAGGCGGGCTGAACGACCGCGTGCGCCGCGGCCGAGCCGACTGGAGCATGATCCCGAAAAGTGGATACCGGTTTTTGGAAAAAGATCATGCTCCAACAAAAGCTGGAGCGGGAGGACTAAGGTCGTCCCGCTCTAGGCTTCGCCGGCCGGTTTCCGCAACCCCTCGGCAGATTGCGCGAGATCCTCGACATTGATGCGCGCCAGCGCAGCAGAGAAAGCGTGCTCCGCCTGCCCCAGCGCCGGCATCACGACCTTCGCGAGCAGGCTCGAATTGGCGGCCGCGGCGCCGTCGACCTCCTCAGCGTTTCCGGCGGCGCGCAAGATGTCGTCCGCGGTGATCCGGCCCCGTTCGCGCGCGAGTTCGTAGCCGCCGCGCGGGCCCCGCACTCCCTTGAGGATGCCGTGGCGCACGAGCGCCTGCAGCACCGGCTCGAGATGTCGCGGCGGCAAGCTGTGGCGCGTCGCCAGGGCTTTGGCCGCCACGGGGCGACCGCGCGCATTGAGCGCGATGTCGATGACGGCGGCGATTGCCAAAATGCCTTTGCGGGGCAGAAGCGGCATGGGCACATCTGCAGGTCGGGAGCGATGCAGTTCGGTATTATAGTACGCTACGTCCGGGGTCCAGTCCGTCCGTCAGCTCCCCCGACCCGTGCCCGTAGAACCAAAACCCCTGACGCCGCGGGTTGTTTCATCCAGATTGGGAACTTCGCAGACTGCCGCTTGCAACCTGGCGGCGAGCACCAATTGCGCAATGCGGGTTCCGCGCTCGACCGTAAACGGTTCGGTGCCGAGATTGACCAGGATCACGTGGACCTCGCCGCGATAGTCGGCATCCACCGTTCCGGGTGAGTTGAGCACCGTGACCCCGTGCCGCAGCGCTAGTCCTGAGCGTGGCCGGATCTGCCCTTCGACCTCTGGCGGCAGCGCGATGGCGATGCCAGTCGGGATTGCCACCCGTTGACCTGGGGCGATGGTCACGGGCGCCTCGGCCGCCACCGCAGCAACGAGATCGATCCCGGCGGCGAGCTCGCTTTGGTAGGCGGGCAGCGGCAAATCGCGGCCGTGTGGTAGCCGCATCACCCGGAGTTGAACTGCATTCACCGCGGCGCCCCCGCCAGCGTTTCGGCAATACGCAGCACCAGCGCACGCGCCACCTCCTGCTTCGATTGCGGCGGCCACGACTCAACCCGCTGGGCCGTCACTAGATGCACGGTGTTGCAGTCGCCGCCCATGATGCCCGTGGCAGCCGAGACGTCGTTGGCGACGATCCAGTCGCAGCCTTTGCGCGCGCGCTTTTCCTTGGCGTGCTCGACAATGCGCTCGGTCTCTGCCGCGAAGCCGATCACGAGGGCCGGCCTCCTGCGCG
This sequence comes from Xanthobacteraceae bacterium, assembly GCA_036555745.1. Taxonomy (GTDB): domain Bacteria; phylum Pseudomonadota; class Alphaproteobacteria; order Rhizobiales; family Xanthobacteraceae; genus VAZQ01. The sequence goes on from DATBKV010000214.1 coordinate 20,313, forward strand.
TGCTGTGCGCCACCGTCGCGAGGATGTCGGGATTCTCGATGAGGGTGAGCTTTGGCGCTCCTGCGGCTTGCTTCTTGATCTTGCTTGCGTTCGGCTGTGCGGCGCGCCAATCCGCGACCGCCGCCGCAAATACCGCCACGTCGGCAGGCAGCGCCTCGTTCACGGCCCCGAGCATTTCGCGTGCGGTCTCCACCTTGACGGTCTTCACGCCCGCCGGATCGGGCACATTGACCGGGCCCGATATCAGAACCACGTCGGCGCCGGCGGCTGCTGCCGCCGCGGCGATGGCATGCCCCTGCTTGCCGGAGGAACGGTTGGCGATAAAGCGCACGGGGTCGATCGGCTCGCGGGTCGGTCCGGAAGTGACGATCACCCGCCTGCCTGCGAGCGCGCCGCCGATCCGGCCCCGCTCGAGAAGACCCAGCGCCGCGGCGGCGATCTCGTCGGGCTCAGCCATCCGCCCGACGCCGGCCTCGCCCGCCTCCGCCATCTCGCCGGAGTTCGGCCCGATGACCGCCACCCCGTCTTCGACCAGGCGGGCAAGATTGCGCCGCGTCGCCGCATGCCCCCACATGTGCGGGTTCATCGCCGGCGCCAGCAGCGTCCGGGCGCTGGTTGCGAGGAGCACGGCGGAAGCGAGATCGCCGGCATGGCCTCCCGCCAGCTTGGCCATGAGGTCCGCGGTCGCCGGCGCCACCACGATAACGTCGGCTTCGCGCGCCAGCCGGATGTGCCCGACGTCGAACTCGCCCGCGGGGTCGAACAGGTCGGTGAACACGCGCTCACCGGACAGAGCGCCGGCCGAGAGCGGAGTGATGAATTCCTGCGCCGCGGCGGTGAGAATGCAGCGCACCGCGAGCCCGCGCTCCCGCAGCCGGCGGATCAGCTCGAGTGACTTGTAGGCGGCTATGCCGCCGCCGATGATTAGCAGGACATGTTCGCCGCCGCCTGGCCCCGGCGTCGGCGCTGGCTGCAGCGCCGGCGTGTCCCGGCCGCTTGCGCGTTCGCCGCGCGGGCCCCGGGACGCTAAGGTGGCAGCCGCGTCGGGGCCATCCTCGAGGGCGGCCTGCCGCAGAATGGTGCGCGCCTCGTCCTCCATCGAGCGGCCGTGACGCGCCGCCCGCAACCGCAGGCGCTGCTTCAAATCGTCATCGAGCTGACGGATGGTAATGCTGGCCATGGGAGATCGCTCGCGCCATCATAGCCGTCGATTGCAGTGCAATCAATGCAATCAGTCGCCCCGATGGCGTGTCCGCGGCGCCGTCCCCCCCCCGCCAGCCGTCAGCGCCGCGCGCTAACGCATCAGCAGCAAAGCGATCAAACCCGCGAGCAGCAGCGCGATGGTCCACAGCGCCGCCGCGGTCCATCGGTTGCGCCGTGCCTCGGCCCGGCCGATTTCCGCGACCGTCGCCGGTGCCAGCACCAGCCCGTCGCGAGTGATGGCGTCGAGCTGCTCCACCAGCGCGGCGCCGCGCGCCAGCAGGCGCGGGGTCTCGCCGAGAAAGCGGCCGACCTCAACCGCGCCTTCGGCGGCGTCCTCGATCCTGCCGAGGGGACCCAGGTTGCGCTCGATCCATTCCCGCACCACCGGCTCGGCCACGGTCCACATGTCGAGCTTCGGATCGAGGGTGCGTGCCACGCCCTCCACCACGACCATGGTCTTCTGCAACAGCAGAAGCTCCGGCCGGGTGCGCATATCGAACAGCCCGGTTACCTCGAACAGCAGCGCGAACAGCCTCGCCATCGAGATGTCCTCGGCGACACGATTGTGAATCGGCTCGCCGATGGCGCGGATCGCCTGCGCGAAGCTCGCGATTGAATGATAAGCCGGAACGTAGCCGGCCTCGAAATGCACCTCGGCGGTGCGGTGATAGTCGCGGGTGATGAAACCGAGCAAGATCTCGGCGAGAAAACGCCGCTCCTTTGGTCCCAGCCGTCCCATGATGCCGAAATCGACGGCGACCAGTCGGCCGTCATCGTCGACGAACAGATTGCCGGGATGCATGTCGGCGTGGAAGAACCCGTCGCGCAGAGCGTGGCGCAGGAAGCTTTGGATCACCGCGCGGGCGAGATGACGTAGGTCGAAGCCCCTCGCCTCGAGCCGGGCGCGATCGGACAGCGGCGTGGCGTCGATCCATTCGAGCGTCAGCACGTCGCGCGCGGTGCGGTCCCAATCCACAGCGGGCACCCGGAAGTCAGGATCGCCCCGGGTGTTCTCCGTCATTTCCGACAGCGCGGCCGCCTCGAACCGCAGGTCCATCTCGAGCGCGACCGACCGTTTGAGCGTATCGACCACCTCTATCAGCCGCAGGCGGCGCGCTTCGGCGGACATCTGCTCGGCGTGGCGGGCGGCGAAGTTGAACGCGTCGAGATCGATCGTGAAGCGGCGCTCGATGCCTGGCCGCAGCACCTTGACCGCGACCGGGCGGCGGCCGTCAACGGTCGTGACTTCGGCGCGATGCACCTGAGCGATTGACGCGGCGGCCACCGGCGGCCCGAACGAGGCGAACAAGTCGGACAGGGGCTTGCCCAGCGCGGCCTCGACCATGCGCTCGGCCTCCGTCCGCGGGAACGGCGCCATCTTGTCCTGCAGTGTCTCGAGGTCGCGCGCCAGCGCCACTCCGACCACGTCCGGCCGGGTGGCGAGGAACTGTCCGAGCTTGACATAGCTGGGACCCAGCCGCGTGAGCGCGGCGGACAAGCGGTGCGCTGCCACGCTGCTGGCCGGCCGCTCGATCAGCCGCGCCGCGCGCACTGCCGCGCGCGCCGGCAGCGGCAGCGGGGTGATGTCGACCAGCGCGAATACGCCCTCGCGCGCGAATACGAAGCCGGCGTGGCCGAGGCGTGCGAGATGAAGCAGAGCGGGGATCACAAGCGCCAGCCCGAATGCAGCGCCACGATGCCGCCGCTCATGCGTCGAAACGAGACGCGGGCAAAGCCCGCCGCCCGCATCATGTCGGCAAAGGCCTGCGGCGGCGGGAAGCGGCGGATCGATTCCACGAGATAGCGGTAGGCGTCCGCGTTCTCGGTTACGGCGCGGCCCAGTGCGGGGATCACGTTGAACGAGTAGAAATCATAGAGTGCATCAAGGCCGGGCACGTCGACGCGGGAGAATTCGAGGCAGAGGAAGCGTCCGCCGAAACGCAGCACGCGATAGGCTTCGCCGAGGGCCGCCGCCACGCGCGGCACGTTGCGGATGCCGAACGCGATGCTCACGGCGTCGTAGCTGCGATCGGCAAACGGCAGCGCCTCGGCATTGGCTTCGACGAACGCGACCGCTTTCGCAAGCCCGCACTCGGCGGCGCGCACGCGACCGACGGCGAGCATATCGGGATTGATGTCGATCACTGTCGCATGCGTGCCCGGGGTGCCTGCCGCGGCCACGCGAAAGGCAATGTCGCCTGTGCCGCCGGCAAGATCGAGCAGCGCAAAAGGCCGCGCTCCCCCTGGGACAGCGCCTTGCGGCGGGATAGCGCCTGCAGGCCGCGCCCTCGGCGGATTGATTGCGGTGGCAAGCGCGTCCTTCCAGGCGCGGTGCAATCCGCCCGACATGAGGTCGTTCATCAGATCGTAGCGGCCCGCGACGCTGTGAAAAACCTCATCGATCCGTGCTTGCTTATGCTCAAGCGGCAGTCGCTGGAAGCCGAAATCAGTTATCTCGTCCGCGCGCGCCATCGCGAATAGTCCTTTGCCGGCAGGACCATAGCGCGGCGGCGCCGAAGGCGCTATGTGGCCGACGGGACGTTTCGAGCGTATGGTAACGAGGCGCCCGCATACCGGTTTTTGGGACGGTCGGCGCTAGCGGACGCCCTCCGGGGCGAGCGGCGCCTGCTCGAAACGCTGCCGGTTGGGGTTGGCTCTGAGGTGGCGATCAAATGCCTGAGCTGCCCGAAGTGGAAACCGTCCGGCGCGGGTTGCAGCCGGTCATGGAGGGAGCGCGCTTCACCAAGGTGGAGGCGCACCGTGGCGACCTGCGCTGGCCATTGCCGCAGGATTTCGTAGTCAGGCTGCAAGGCAAGCGGGTTGAAGGGCTCGGCCGGCGCGCCAAGTATCTGCTCGCCGACCTATCGTCGGGCGAGGTGCTGGTGATGCATCTCGGCATGTCGGGCTCGTTCCGGGTCACGCATCCGCGCGCGGCAAAGGCGCCGGGCGGCTACTATCACCGGCGTTCCAGCCACGCCGCCCACGACCACGTGGTGTTTCGGATGTCGTCGGGGGCGCGCATCACCTTCAACGATCCGCGCCGCTTCGGCATGATGAAGCTGGTTTCCCGCGCCGAGCTCGAAAACGAACCGTTGCTGCGCGCGCTCGGTCCCGAGCCGCTTGGCAACGCGTTCGATGCCGCCATGCTGGCGCGCGCGTGCAAAGGCAAGAAGACCTCGCTCAAGGCCGCGCTCTCGGACCAGAGGGTCGTGGCCGGGCTTGGCAATATCTACGTTTGCGAGGCGCTCCACCGTGCCCGGCTTTCGCCCAGGCGGCGTGCGTCTACGATCGCCACAAAAGGGGGCCTGCCGAACGAGCGCGCCGAGCGGCTGGTTGATGCCGTCAAGGCCGTGCTCGAGGAGGCGATCGCCGCCGGCGGCTCCTCGTTGCGCGACCACCGCCGCACCGACGGCGAGCTCGGCGACTTCCAGCACAATTTCCGGGTCTACGACCGCGAGGGAAAGCCGTGTCCGACCCTGGGCTGCCGCGGCACCATCAGGCGCATCGTGCAGACCGGGCGATCAACGTTCTTCTGCCCCGTGTGTCAGAAGTAGCCCTCACTCTTACGCGGCCGGCGCGACGTGGACGGCTTCCATGGCGGCTACCAGGCGGGGGGTACGGGCCGCTATTGCTTTTCTGGCAGCGCCTTGTCGAGCCACCGCGCGATGACGGCGGCGATTTCCTTGTTGTTCTTCTCGTTCATCATGACGTGGCTGTTGCCCTTGATGCCGAGGTCGGCAAGCCGCAGAAATGTCGGCTGCGCGCCGGCCTGCCTGAGATATTTCACCGTGCAGTGGTCGTAGGGCGCGTGATACGAGGCTTCCGACGTCAGCACCAGGATCGGCATTGTCAGATTGGGAAGCTTGCGCGCGGGCTCCTTCTGCAGATGACAGCGCACCAGATCCGGTGCGTCGGATTGGTCCTGCTGCACGATCGCGAGCGCTTTGGCGTCCGCGACCGCCGGAGAATACGTCAGCGGCACCGCGCTCAGCCCGTACGGCAGCGCCAGCCGACCCTGCTTGAAGTAGTCGGGCGCGCCGATGAATTGCACCTCATAGAACGGCGGTCCGTTGGGTTCGATCGCGAGGATCGCCTTGACCCGATCGGGCCGTGCATCGGCGACCGGCCAGGCGAAGGCGCCGGCCTGCGAATGCACCATCAGAATCGCCGGGCCGATCTTGTCGAGCAGCGCCACCAGGGCGTCGCGGTTGAGGAACTGCTGTTTGGTGAAGTCGGCGATCTCCGGCAGGTAGCCAGAGATCATCTGCAGCGTCACAGGATCATCCGGCGTGCCGCTGCCGGGCCACTGCGTGTGCAGATGGGCCTGCGGCCACAGCCGGTATTTTTCCTGCGCGAGATAGCGGCGCTGGCCGCCCTCGCCATCCGCGACCTTCCATGCTCCATAAGATTCCGCAAGGTAGCCGGAACGTCCGCGCCCGGGCTGGTCAACGACATAGACGGCGTAGCCCTGGCGCACAAAATACTGCGCCCAGCCTTCGCGCCCGTCCGGGGTGCCGAGGTAGGTGGTGCCGGAGCGGGTGCCGCCGTGCACCATGACGATCGGAAACCGATGGGTCGCTTTGGCCGGAATGCGCACGTCGACATACATCTGGCCCGCGATGTGGGTGTGGCCATCGATTGTGACCGGCCTGCCTCCGACGTAGAAAAAGCCTTCCTTCGCCAGCGTGTAGGGCGGATCATCGGCGGCTTCGGCGGCTCCAGCGAGGTCGGCGGCAAAAATGAGCAGCGGCGCGACCGCGATCGCGAGCCAAGGGCAAGCAGGCCGTTTGGGCGAGGCGCAGTGATCTCGTTTCGGCATTCGGGTCCTCCCTGTTGCGCTATTCTAGCCGTGCTTTGCGCGCCGGATATGCCAAGGCGGCATGCCTGACCAACCTCCTGGGAGAGCCATGAGCACCGAGACCATCATCGTGGAAGTCCGCGGCCGGGTCGGCGTCATTCGCCTCAACCGGCCGCAAGCGTTGAATGCGCTCAGCCTCGTGCTCAAGGACGAGCTCCTCGCCGCCGCCGAGAAGTTTGATGCCGACCCCGGCATCGGCTGCCTCGTGGTTACCGGCTCCGAGCGGGCGTTTGCCGCCGGCGCCGACATCAAGGAGATGTCGGACAAGTCATATATCGACATGTTCGGTTCCGACTACGCCGCCGACTACGAGCGGCTCGCGCGCGTGCGCAAGCCGATCATCGCCGCGGTAGCGGGCTTCGCGCTCGGCGGCGGCTGCGAGCTCGCCATGATGTGCGATCTCATCATCGCCGCCGACAACGCCAAGTTCGGCCAGCCCGAAATCAAGCTCGGGGTCATTCCCGGCATTGGCGGGACGCAGCGGCTCACGCGCGCCGTCGGCAAGGCGAAAGCGATGGACCTGATCCTGACCGGACGCATGATGGATGCCGCCGAGGCCGAACGCTCGGGCCTGGTGGCTCGCGTCGTGCCGGCCGCCGACCTGATGGCAGAGACCATGAAGGTCGCCGAAGCCATTGCCGCGATGTCGCGACCCTCGGTGCTGGCGGCGAAGGAGGCCGTCAACCGCAGCTTCGAGACTTCGCTTGCCGAGGGCCTGCGCTTCGAGCGGCGCGTCTTCCACGCGCTGTTCGCCACCCGGGACCAGAAGGAGGGAATGACCGCGTTCGTCGAGAAGCGCCCGCCCAAGTTCGAGAACGGGTGATCCTGAGACGGGCTCGGTGCGGGTGACCTGTCACGCGGTGAGCGCATTGCGAGCGCCGGGCGCGACGTTGCAAAACAGCGGCACATGCCGATAGAACCGGGCAAGGAACGGCCATGCTCACTGCCGAGGAACTCGAACGCTACGCCCGTCACATCGTACTGCGCGAGGTCGGCGGGCCCGGGCAGCAGGCCCTCAAGCGCGCGCGCGTGCTGGTGATTGGCGCCGGCGGGCTCGGCGCACCGGTGCTGCTCTATCTGGCCGCCGCCGGCGTCGGCGTGCTCGCGGTCGTTGACGACGACGAGGTCGCCCTTTCGAACCTGCAGCGCCAGGTGATCCACGGCACGCCAGAGATCGGCATGTCGAAAGTGGCGAGCGCGGCAGCGGCGATCCGCCGCCTCAATCCGCATGTCGTGATCGAAACCCACGCGTTCCGGCTGGTCGCCGCAAATGCTCTCGAGCTGATCGGCGGCTACGACATCGTTGCCGACGGCTCCGACAATTTCGCTACCCGCTATCTGGTCTCGGACGCCTGTTTCCTTGCAAAGAAGCCGCTGGTCACGGCCGCCGTCGGAGTCTTCGATGGCACGCTCACCACCATCCGCGCCCACGAGGCTGCGCCGGACGGGACGCCCAATCCGACTTACCGCTGCCTGTTTCCCGAGCCGCCTCCGCCCGGCAGCGTTCCCGCCTGCGCGGAGGCCGGCATCCTGGGTGCGCTCACCGGCGTGCTCGGCTCGCTGATGGCGCTCGAAGTGATCCGGGAGATCGTCGGTTTCGGCGAGGGCCTGGTAGGCAGGCTCGTGATGTTCGATGCCCGTTCCATGCGCTTCGAGACCTTGCATTACGGATGGGACCCGAACAACCCGCTATCGGGCGAGCACGCGACAATCCGGGATCTTTCGGTGCATGGATCGCCGAGCGGTAATCGGCAATCAGAGCAGACGCCGGCCCAGTGACCGGCGATGCCGGCAGCGCGCCACGCCGGCGGCTCACTTGGCCCAGGTTGCGACCGCAGTCGTTCCCTTGACGACAGACCACTTGTTGCTGCCCGCGGTGAGAATGCGGAAGCAGTTCGGTTTGGAGCCATTCCACGTAGTGCAGAAGCCGTCTTTGGTGAGCTTCCAAGTGCCTTCGCCCTTGGCCCCGGCGGAGCTCACCGGCTCGCGCGTCATCTTGCCGTCCGGCGTGAACACCATCTTGAATTTGACGCTCGACGGCGTCGACGAGGTGAAGGCCTGGCCGTTGAAGAATGTCGTCTGGATTTCGCTTGGCGTCAGCGTCGCGGCAAAGGCAGGCGCGCTCGCGGCGGCGACGGCGATGCCCGCCACCAATAGGATGCGCATCGGCGACTCTCCTTGGGATCGCGTTTGCGGCATAATACCGCAAATTCCGGAGCGCGGCAGCAAAGTCGCAAGCCGGCGGAGCGCGCGGGCACAGGCCAAGCCTGCGGGTGACGACCTCAAGAGGCTATGGTTCGCTGCCCCGTTTCCGTCGCTCTCGCGGCGCGGATCGCAACGGTTACTCACAGCATCGACGGCAGGACGCGGTCGGGGGGCCGGTGGCCGTCCAGGAAGGTCTTGATGTTGACGATGACCTTTTCGCCCATGTCGACCCGGCCTTCGAGCGTCGCCGAGCCCATGTGCGGCAACAGCACGACCTTGCCCGCGCGCGCGAGCTTGACGAGCCTCGGATTCACCGCCGGCTCGTGCTCGAACACGTCGAGGCCGGCACCGGCGATGTCGCCCGCCGCGATCAAGCGCGCCAGCGCATTCTCGTCGATCACCTCGCCGCGCGCGGTATTGACGATATAGGCCTCGGGTCGAATGAGCTTGAGCCTACGCGCCGACAGCAGGTGATAGGTCGCTGGTGTGTGCGGGCAATTGACCGAGATGATATCCATGCGGGCGAGCATCTGATCGAGGCTCTCCCAATAGGTCGCGGTCAGCTCCGCCTCGGTTTTCGGCGGCAGCCGGCGGCGATTGTGGTAATGGATCTGCAGGCCGAAAGCGCGGGCGCGTCGTGCCACGGCTTGGCCGATCCGCCCCATCCCGATGATGCCCAGCCGTTTGCCCCAGATGCGGTGGCCGAGCATCCAGGTCGGAGACCAGCCGTTCCAGGGCTTGTCCTCGCTCAATACGGCGGCGCCTTCGGCGAGACGGCGCGGTACGGCGAGAATGAGCGCCATCGTCATGTCGGCGGTGTCCTCGGTGAGGACACCCGGCGTGTTCGTGACCGTAATGCCGCGGCTGAGCGCGGTCGCCACGTCGATATGGTCCACGCCATTGCCGTAGTTGGCGATCAGCTTGAGCTTGTCGCCGGCCTTGCTCAGCACCGATGCATCGATGCGGTCGGTGACGGTCGGCACCAGCACGTCGGCCTGCCTGACGGTTTCGGCCAACTCGGCCGGAGTCATCGGCTTGTCGTCGAGATTGAGGCGGGCGTCGAAGAGTTCGCGCATGCGGGTTTCGACGCTGTCGGGAAGTTTGCGCGTGACGACGACCAGCGGCATTTTGCGGTGCGTCATGGTTCGACCTTGGCCAGCCCGCGACCCGTGAAGGGGGTACCCTCCTCCGTTCAGGTCTCCTTAACCACCGTGCCCGACACTGGCGTCGCTTGGACGCGGGCGGGATTTGCACGTCCCTCTGCAGCAGAGGGTTCTCTGTAACAGATGGAGGTCCGAACACAAGCGCCGACACCGCGGCCAGCGCGCGCGCCGCCCTCCTCGACTGGAGCGTCACACCGTCGTTCCGAAGTCCCAGGCATGAATTGGAAACCCAGTTCCTCAACCGCCCGGCATGCGTGCGTCTTGCTCCTCCTGGCCGCGCTGCTATCTCCACCGTCGGCGCGGGCGGCGGGGGATCTCGCGCTCGGCCCTAACAGCGGGCTGCCGATACCGCGTTTCGTCAGCCTCAAGCCCGATCGGGTCAATGTGCGCGGCGGGCCGACGCGGGATCACGAGGTACGGTTCGTCTATACCCGTGCCGGCCTGCCGGTGGAGATCACGGCGGAATCCGACAACTGGCGGCGGATCCGCGACTGGGAAGGTTCCGAAGGCTGGGTCTACCACTCACTATTGTCGGGGCGGCGCACCGTCGTCGTCATGCCGAAGGACAAGAAACAGCTAGTGCCGCTTTACGACCGAGATGACGCCAATGGCTTATTGGTGGCTCGACTGCAGGCGGGCGTGCTCGCTTTGGTAAAGCAATGCACCGGGAGTTGGTGCAGAATCACGGGATCGGGCTTTGACGGCTGGGCCGTCCAGGAGCAGCTCTGGGGTGTCTATCCGAACGAAAAGTTCGAATGAGACTTGCAGGACACGCGGCCCGGCAGGAGAGGGAGCTCGCACGCGGTCCCGAAACTGCTACGCGCGCCTTGAGCCTGTGGCTGCTCGAAACGTGATTGTAGGAAGCGCGTCAGCGCGCCTTGCGGCGCAGGCGGACCACCACGTCGATGCGCGCAACCTCATAGCCTTCCGGCGGGATCGGCGTGCGGCCGACCACGACGTCGGCATCGGGAATGTCGAGGAGATCGTTCTCGCCCTCGACGAAGAAATGATGGTGCTGGGAGACGTTGGTGTCGAAATAGGTTTTCGAGCCATCC